>JANQOL010000533.1 GCA_028289675.1 Pirellulaceae bacterium | reverse complement strand
TCATCGATGCTTGGCAGCAGCCCATCGAATGGATTCGTTGGCCGGCCGGGTATCCCGGCGATCTGGTCCGCTATGCCGACGATGATGCCATGGATCCGCTCAAGACCGATTGGCGTTACCGTCCGATGGCGGGAATCGAGTCCGATTGGCGCCCTCGTACGTTGGTGCCCTTGATCCTGTCCCGCGGGGCAGACGGTCAATTGGGAGTGATTGCAGACTTTGAGGACGCGAATGGAAATCCCATCGCCTACGCCACGATGACGTGGCCCGGGAACACGACCGGCAAGCCGTATGGCACCTCCGGAGCGCATTACGCGGCAGGCGCTTACTACTACCCGGATCCGAGCTTCACCTGGGACTACGGTACGCGGCGGCCCAATCAGACCAGCAGCGAAATGCCTTACTTGGCCAATCACGCGCGGGGCTACCGGGCCAATCAGATTGGGGCGATTCCTAATTTTTTAGACAGCGCCGGAACGATTGAAAACACATTTGCGGAAGACAATATCACCAGTCATGACATCATCTTGGAGCCCTAACATGCGTAGCCGATTGTGTGCTCGGGCGCCGTGGTTGCGATCGGGTGTCACGCTGATCGAATTGTTAATCGTCATGGCCGTGTTGACCATTTTGGCCACATTGTCGCTGACGACGGTCAAGGGTCTGTTGAAAGATCAGAAGACGGCCCAGGCGGCTCGGCTGGTCGAGCAATACCTGGAGACGGCCAGGCTGAGGGCGATTACCAATCGCCGACCGGTGGCCGTCTTTCTGGAACGCGTGTCGCTGGACGGTGACACTAACGGCGATCCTCTCGAGGGTAATTTTGTATCCACGCGGTTGAGTATTGGCGAAGTCTTTCCGGCCTATTCAGGAGATGTGATCAACGCTCAAGGCGAATTGTGGGACGTCGATTTCACGCTGAACAGCGCGGCGCCCGCCATGTATCCCAATCGGCCGTCGCGGGGAGGCACCGGTGGGGGCACCGCCGATGGTTTTGCGGACCAGTTGCGTTTGACTCCCGGATTGGTGTTTAGTGGTTTTGGCACGCCGACCGAACCCGGCATGATCGCGGTGGGCGACACCATCGAGTTCCCGACCTACTCGCGACGGTTTGTCATCGAAAGTATTGATTGGGTAACGGGCATGGCGGGGACGCCTCAAGTGGCCATTACCTTTTTCAATCCCCCGTCGCCACTGTTGTACAACGGGCTGGCATTGCCCCCGCGAGAATTTGAGCCGGGGTTTTCGGAGTTGGAACCATCCATGCCCATCAAGCCGGCCGATATGACGGCGGTACCGCCGACGGTCCTGGCAGTGGCTCCCGGCGTGGATGGTTCGACCAGCGGGTTCAATGCCGTTCCGAATCTAGTGCCGTTTCGCGTCTATCGCCGACCCACCAAGTCCATGCTGGGTGCGGTGACGTTGCCGCGTGGCACGTGCATTGATTTGTACGCGTCGGGCATTGGACCGTCGTCGTCCGCAGCTGCGGCCGTGGACAGCGGAGAGTTAACTCCGTTTTTTCCGCGCAGCGGACATCCGACGCTCAACAATACAGCTCCAGCGCACGGGGTGAATCTGCCATTGCGGCGTTCCAGTTTTAGCCGAGTGGCAATTGTGTTTGATGAAACCGGACGTGTTAGCGGCATGTTCCGCGATGACAAGATTATTGGTGCTTCAGGGGTTCCTGAGCCGTTTGGCTTCACGGCCTTCAATGTAGACAGTGTGTTGCATCTGCTGGTTGGCAAGGTGGATGGAGTGTTGATTGGTGTCGACAGCACGCAACCTGGGTTTCGGATGGCCGACGCGACCGCCGCCGACCGTGACGAGGAACTGGCCAACATTCTGGATCCGAACAATTCATGGGTCAGCATTAATCCTCTGACCGGACAGGTGAAGTCCTCGCCCGTCAATCGTGTTTCAGATGCAACACTTAGTTCGGCGATTACAAACCAAAGTTTCGCGGAAGTGGTGACTGAAGCGCGGCGGTTGTCGACCGTGGGAGTAAGAAATGCGGGTAACTAAGTACAAACGCGGTGGTGAATCGCTTCGCGGGGGTGCGACTGTACTGGAGGTGCTGTTTGCCGTCTTCGTGATCGTGGTCGGCTTGTTGGGGATCGCATCCTTGATCCCCATGGCAGCCCGTAATGCCGACGAAAGCAATGCATTCAACCAGGCGCTGACGCAAGGCAAGGTCTGGGGCAACGACTTTTTGGCTCGTGGCTTCAATGACCCGGACTCGTTCAGCGACAATTCGACGGGTTACAACTGGGTGTGGCTCAATGACAATCCCCCCGGTGGCTTTGTCAACTTTCAGAAGTCGTACTTGGGCTTCGGAGCGCTACCCGGCACCAATACTAACCCCACTTTTTCCGCGATGACCGCCAATCAGATCGTGCGGATTTGGGGTCATCAGTCGGTATGTATTGATCCGGTGTTTTTCAGTAGCCCGACCGTGCAGTCTCGCATTTCGGCAGGCCAAGTTCGTTATCAAGGTTATCGAGTGGCCGTGTTTCCGTATTTCGAAGATGGATACAACCCCGTAACCGATCCCTTCGCCGGAGCCACGAATGCCTGGCATGATCAGCCGCGGATGTTGCGCGTAACGCTGTCTTCGGTGAGGCCCATGCCCAATAAGTTGGTGCAAGACATTTTCGCCTCAGTTGATGACGTCATCGCGATCGCGGACGAGGAAGACGACACGCTGCCGGCCACCCGAGTGTTTACTCCCGAGGGTGCGGGGGCGGGCAAAAGTGTGATGTCCGGCGAGTTTTCATGGATGGTGACTTTGGTGCCCGAGGAAGTTCGTCCGGCCACGTTTGTAACCGCGGCTATCATTCCCGGGGCCACAATGCTGACTACCACCGATTCGTATTTGATGTCGTTGGTGATCATGAATCGTCGCGACAAAGAATTCATCGGCTTGGGCGATAGTCCTCAACCGGGCTCGGATTTGGACAAGCCGCAGGGTGAGCGGTTGACGTGGGTGGTGCCGCTATCCGGAAATTTCACCGGCGGAGCCGGGGGACGAGTTCGTTTGATTTCCAACGCCAACACGGACAGCCGTGTGCGGATCGGTGATTGGATCATGCTGGGCAAGCATTATTTGGTGGATGGAACCAACACAGATCACCGGTATGCGTTCTTCCGCTGGTATCGCATTATCGCGGTCGACGCCGAAGCGCGTCGAGACGTACTGCAGAACTTGTCGCCCACCGGGACCGATCCGTATGGCAACGCCGCGGGTGAGCAGGTTTGGTCGCGGGATGTGGTCTTGGAAGGCCCCGATTGGAATTTTACGACAGCGGCGGGTGGCGTAGTCACACCGACGACTGGCACCCTCATGTCGCACGTAGTCACGGTCATCGAGCGATCGATTGAAATTGAATAGTCGCCGCTAGGCGATTGGTCAGTGGCCAGAGGAGGCCAGCGGCCAAATTACAGGGTCCCAGATTCAGTTGCCCAAGTTTGGGTGGGAACCTTGGCAAAAAGAAATGGTTTTGGTTGCAAGTTTGCGCACGTGGTGGGGCCGCGACTTGCTCTTTAAAAGGACCGGTTTTTCGTAAATCGGGAGGGTGACGAGATGAAACGCAAACCTCAGCAATTCCCAGGACTGCAGTTTCCTGTGCTGCAGCGCGCGGTGGGGCCATGCATTGCGTGGCAACATTCTGGGCCGCGGCGAGGCAGCGGGCGAAGGCCAGGATTAATCCTGCTGGTCGTACTGGGCATGCTAGCGCTGTTTAGCATGTTGGCGGTTACTTACGTCGTCTTCTCGAGCCAGTCGCGGGCTGCGAGTGTCGCTCTAGTGCGGACCGAGATTCGTGACAACAAGAGCCGCAGGTCGCTGATGGACGAAGCGATCAAGGAATTGATCCGAGGCTCGACGAATCCCGAGTCGGCGGTGCAAGGACACGATCTGTTGGGCGACTTGTACGGGAACGCCGAATCGGTCAATCCCGCTCTGTTCAGTATTCGCAGCCGACAGTTTGATCCCGAAACCGGCGCGCCGTCGGGGATGAATTACGACCCGGTGAACGGTTTACAGCGACCTTTGCTGCTCAACGGACATTACCTGAGGATTCCGCTGGAACCGGTGGACTATTTCAGTCCGCCCGTGCTACCCACGGCGCACGACGCGTTGAACGGTCGCATCGTGACCTTTCCTGAGGGCAATGGTCCGCTCAGCGGTCAGTCGTTCCACATTGTGCGCTACATTGGTCAAGTGCCGACGATGATGGCACCGATTTCGCAAGACCAACGTTTTCAGTTTTCACAGTGCTATTCGATCACCATTGATTTGGCCGAAGGTGATTTGGATCAAGTGTATTCCGGCGTGGATGCGGCCACCGGTAATCCCATCACTTTGTCAGTGCGGGATTGGGTCACCGCCGTGCCTCCAGTCAGCGGAGTCGGTAGTTGGGCTGCCGGTGTTTATGCGTGTTACAACTTCGTGGATTTGACGAATTCGCGGTTGCTCAACAATGGCCATTTTGTCATGGTCAACGCGGCTCCCCTGAACACGCATGGCATCGGTATTCTGGCCGATGGTTCGTCCCAGTTGCACGAACTGCAGCAGGGCGCGCACGTGTTGAACGGAACTGAGGTCAATCAGATGGCGGTGGCTCTACAGCCGCGTTATCTGGGCATGCTCGATCCGTCGACCTTGAACGCTGGTTCGGCGGGCGTGTTGACCATCGAGCCGGGCGCGCAACGCACTTTGGCGGGCGCCAGTGTCAATGACATTTTAGGAGACTCCGATGAGCCCTACGACGCGGCCGACTACCAGAATTTCTTCTTGGCCTATCGTGAAACCGGAGCTGATACCCCTGATGAAATCATTCCCAGTTTTCACCGGGCCTCGTTGATCAACTACATCGTCAACTGGAAGAACCCCACCACCTGGACGGAAGTGGAGTTCTTGGCCACGTTGCGGCGTATCGAATTGGCCATGGGCCGGCCGTTGTCGATTAACATTCAGGTTCCTTCCGGGACTTACGTTACCAACCCGAGTTTTAGTGGTGGTAATGCGGGTGCCGTAGGACGTACACCGCAGCTGAATATGACGGTGGGCAGTTGGGCCAATTGGCCCAATGGCGGTTGGCCGGTGTTTCAGCAGTGGCTGAACTTCTTGACCTTGGGGCCTTGGGATGTGGACAACGACCTGGACGGCACGCTGGACAGCGTATGGGTGGATGCCGGATTGCCCTTGGAGACGTCGGCGGACGGGACGTTGTTGAAAGCTCTGGTGTCCTACTATGTTATGGACTTGGATAACAAGTTGGACATCAACGCGACGGGGAACATCGCCCAGTCGAATCGTCGAGGCCGAGTGCCCGTGGATCCGAACTGGTTCGGATTTCCATACCCCGTGGCTGATCAGTATGGATTCGCGCTCGCAGACGCTTCGTTCCATAACGGAGCGCTGGCGGAGTACTTGCCGCAGGGTAACGGTGTGGGGCCGGCCGAGACGTCGTTTCGGCATCTGTTCTCCAAGTCCCCGAATTTCTTGGGCTCGGTGTATTTGCAAGAGTATGCCTACCAAGACTTCCTGACCAATCGCTACCGTCGTAACGACGCTTACGCGGGTGAGATTTTCCCCGGCAATGGGGCGGACGATTCGTTGTCCCAACTATGGCATCGCGAGCGACTGCTGGCGTTTCGCCACGGTTCCTTGCCCGGCTTGCCCTACAGTCCGACCGGACGCGCCTCGCTTGGAATCGACCGTCTGGGGAATCCGATGGTGTGGAACGTCAACGCGACCATCAACGAAACCACCAACGATCCGTATGAAGCTCGGTTGATTGGCGAACCCTACCAGGATTTGCCCATCTCCTTGGCCCAATGGGAGCGGATTTATCGTATCGGTGATCCAGATCGAACCAGTTTGCCATCCCGGTTGCAAGATCTGTTCGGCGAAAACCCGCTATCGATCGCAACCAGTACGCTGCGGCATGAGATCACGCCTGTTTCGCGATACCTGCGGGTGCCTCTGTTGGGTGGTCGTGGCGAAGTGCCGGACTCCGCTTTTGCTGGGGGCGCTCCAGGCATTCCCACGGTTCGCGGTCCGGCTTCGTTCATGACATTGATCAACACGTTGCGCGAGCTCAAGGATGAATCCACCGTCCCGGTGGCCGCCGTGCGTAATTTGTTCCCGTTGGAATTCAGTCGTGGGCTGGCCATGGATTTGAACCGACCGTTTGCCAATGGGATCGATGACGATGGGGACGGTGAGATCGATGAACCGAATGAGTTCATGACCGACCAAGGAGGGTCTCAAGGAGTGACCTATACGGGGCAACTGTCGCGTTATGTCAACGCCGCCGGTGGTGTGGGCTATGTAGCGGGTGTCCTGGAGAATTACTTTGAAGCCAATCAGTTCGATCAAACGCTCAGTATGCAGCAGAAGATGGCGCTGTTGGGCGTGGATCCGAACGTCAGCTATACGGGCGGATCACCGACCAATCCAATCTTCTGGGGCCAGGAGACGCGACAGTTGTATGCGCGGCATCTGTACTGTTTAGCGCAGTTGATTGTGCCCCACGACTACATGTTCCCCAGCATTAGCAAGCCCTATTACATGGGGTTGCTGCAGAGGGAGAGGGATACGTCGATCAGCCAGGCCGAGCGAGATACGGCGTCGGCCACAATTCGCAACTTGCGCGGCCGCATTTTGGCTCAGTGGGCCGTCAATGTTGTCGACTTCCGCGACGCCGATTCGGTGATGACCCGCTTCCCCTACGACCCCGATCCGTTTCGCGATGTGTCCGGCGCGGACAGTTTTGTCTGGGATATTGCCCAAGGCGGTTCGACCAACGTGGTCTGGGGAATGGAGCAACCTGAGTTGCTGCTGACCGAATCGCTGGCGACGCACGATACTCGTGTGCGGCATGATGCGATGGCTAACCCCAAGCGTTTTGATCAGTACCGAACGCCGCAAGGATCGCTGTTTCTGGAATTCTTCTGCCCGCGCAGCACGGCTTACGGCGCGGCATCCGGCGACAATCAACAAGCTACCGGTGCGCCGTCTAGCTTGTACACGACTCGGGGCTCGGCAGAACCACGCCCCGGTTCGGTGGCGTTGGATTTGGGCAGGTTAACTCCGGCACTGACGGGCTTTGCACGCTTCCCGGTCTGGCGAGTGTATATCAGCGGTCCTACGGATATCACGTCCACGCCCATGTTGAAGACTCCCAATCAGCGTTTGATGGCCAATCCTCACAACCCTGGTGGTGCGGTGAACCGCCATGAGTTGACCTATCAATTTGCCGAGGGCAATTGGCAGTATTCGGCTAGCGGAGTGGTGACTCAGTCGCAGACCGACGCGTCGCATTCCGGGTTGGCCTTCGATCTGGCGCACGACGCCAATGAAGCTTTGCAGCCCCCTCAGCCGGACGATAGCCGGATTCTGTTGTTCGCTCGGGATCCAGCTGACAGTACGATGCCCTTCATCCCAACCTTTGCCAACTGTCCGGGAGTGGCCGATCCTGACGCCCAGGTATTTGTCAATCGTACCGGTCCACGCTCGTTGTTGGGTGGACAGTACCTAGTAGTAGGACCGCGCCCGGAGACTTACTTCGGTTCGATGAGCGATGCTCCGACCAGAGTGGCGAGTGGTCCGACCAACGTTCCCAATCCGCATCGCGTCACCTTGGATTTTGGCGGAGGTACGGAATTGGGTGCGGGTACGACCGGAGATTGGTTGCGAATGTACAAGCCGGATTCAGGGCTGGCGGTGAACCAAGTTGATCAACGCGCAACGCTGGCCGATTGTGTCACCATGGTGGCCGCCGCCGACGCACCCTCGGGCTGGACATCAGGCAGCGCGGCCGGTTTGGTTGGACTCAATGTGTCGGAGCCCTTGGTGAACGACACGAATTACTACCAAGAGCCTACCGACCGGCTCAATATGGCGGATACGGACGGGGATACCAACGGACCCACGGGTGCGGACGGTTTCGCTAATTTGCCGTACGACGCCTACCACGACTTCGGTACTAGCCCGTCGCCGCCTGGGCCGATTCCTCCGTTCGATCGGGGCCAAGCGGGAACGCCGTTGGAGAACTGGGATCCGGACGGCGATGGTAACCTCAACTTCGCCGACTTGGACAATGATATGAATCTGGGTAGCGGCGATGTCGTCGAAGCTGGTACGCAGATGGATTGGTCCACCGCTTACTTGCAGCGTCTGGCCGATCCGGGCAAGCCCTGGCACCCGACGTTCAACCCGTATATCACGGTGGATTGGATTCCAATTGACTTGACCGTGTTCCACGGTGAGGACGACGATGCGGATCTGGATCCGACCGGTGACGTGCGTTTTGCGTCGCGGCAAAAAGTTGGTCAGACTTTGAACGCCACTACGCTGGCCTTTAACACGGCTGGTCCCACGGGGCAGACGTTCTTGTCGGCAATGACTGATGAGCCTCGCGTCACACCACAAATGGTCGCTCCTCCGGCACCTGCGCCGTTCTGGCCGTATGAAATCGTCGGCGATGATGGTACGGCAGTTCGGCCAACCATGGCGGATGGCACTAACGCGTTCGCCACGTTGGGATTCCTGAACTCCGGCTACAAGCTGGCTGGACAGGACTTGAACGTTCCTTCCAATCCCGTGGCGGTTCCGTCTCGTTTTCTTGGGGCGCCGGTGAATCCCACCGGTGCTGGGAATTGGCATCCGGATAGCCTGTTTTGGGCCAATCGCAGTTTCGTGAATCCCTACGAACTGATGTGGGTGCCGACCTGTAGCCCAGGGCAACTGACCCAAGAGTTCTCGGCGACGCCGAGCGGCGGCAGTGTTTCGGTTTACGCTGGCGACTTCCGTAACGACGACACCAGCGGTGCCTCGGCCTCGTTCTTGCCGCAAGATCCGCGGACGCCTGCGTCGCCGATTTCGCCGAACTTTACTGGCATGTGGCCCAACGACGCTGGTCCCGAATGGCCGCAACCACCCACGAATCAGCCGCCCATTGCGGGCAGCCTGAATACGGGGTTGACGGTGATGGGCACCAATATAGAGCCAGGCGCTTACACACCGTATTCCTATCTGCTGAATTTCTTCCAGGAGGTGCCGGAGCTGGCGCTGCCGAATCAGAATTGGCAGACGGATACCAACAACGATCGTCATCCCAAGAATCTCTCGCTGTCGACGTTGTTTGATCTGGTAGAGACGCCGTCTCCCTGGATTGATGCTTACCGTACCGAGACGCCCGCGAATTTGCAGTGGCAGGATTACACGACGGTCGCAGGCGGTTTCCAAGCGGTGATGGCATCGGAGAACATCCTGTTCGCGCCACTACGCGCACCTAACAACCGGCTGCCGACGTATGTGGAGCCTGGGCGCGTGAACTTGAACACCGTGGCGGAGAAGAACGTCCTGCAAGGCGTCATGTCGAACTTCTTCGATCCATCGGACATCGATTTTCCGCCGCTGGAGAATCCTTCGCGTCCGTTTGGCCAAGTGGAAGACATCGATCACAACGGAAATGGTGTGTTGGATACGCCTGGTTTTGCAAGCGGACAACGGCACCTGGTCGATCCGGTCGGTGGCACGGGCGCGATCACCACCATGTTTACCAACTTGGAGAATAGCCGCCGCGGATACGATTCGGTTTCTGGAGGGTACACTCCCGGCTACAACCCGGATCCGCTTCGCTTCAATCCGTTCTTCCCCACTCGTTTTGCCAATCCGTTCCGACCGGCGTACGAGGCGGGGATGGTTCCCAAGACGCGGAATCCATTTCCTCTGTTCCCATTGTCGCCCTCGCCCAACCCGACTCCGGGAAGTGTGGGGTACGATGCGGCCTTCGTCGAGCATCAGCGGATGTATCGCTTGGCCGATGAGAAAGGCGTGTTGGATATGTACACGCGTTTGAATCCCGCTAACGCGACGCTCTTGCGCAGCCAAACGGTCGCTCCGTTCAACTCGCAAGACATGGATAACAACACGCTGAACGTGGACACAGCTGGGATTTATCGTCCTGATGCGACACCATTGTTCAGCAGTACCGCACCGGTGAAGAATCACCCGCATGCCGATCTCTATCCGATCACCCGCATCAGTAATCTGGTGTCCGGGCGATCCAACGTGTTCGCGGTCTACGCCACGATTGGATTGTTTGAGTACGACGAGGCGACCGATCAAGTTGGCTTGGAGTACAAAGCTGATCGAGGCGAAGCACAGCGCTACCGCGCGTTCTACGTCATCGATCGTTCCCGACCCGTGGGTTACCAAGTGGGTGAAGACCATAACGTCGAAAACACCATCCTGGTGCGGCGCTACATCGACGTCGAGGATTAGAGCTATTTCGTT
>JANQOL010000521.1 GCA_028289675.1 Pirellulaceae bacterium | reverse complement strand
AGCGCTGCCTGATCTGTTCTAAGTAACCCAAGAACGGAATCATTTTCCAATTGGCGTTGATGCCTTCCTCCGTACTGCTGTGCGCCGCCACGCCGTGGCTGATGACATCCAGATGACAGACGCCTTTATGCGTGTTCACGACACGCAACTCGGTGGGTTCGCCAATCAAGGCTGCCGCCTGGCCGGCCACCATTTCTGCGTACATTGGTGACTGCCCAGCCAACAACTGGGCTCCGCGCATGCCGCATTCTTCGTCACCCGTGACGAAGAAATAGATGGGCGCCCGCTGCGTTTCTGGATCGATCATCGCCAGAGCCGCGAGCGCGCAGGCCGCTGATCCCTTCATGTCACAACTGCCGCGTCCCCACAAGCGATCGTCGGCCACGACCGCGTCAAAAGGTCCACCGGCGGCAGCGGACCAGCCCTCCGCCGATACGACGTCGTTGTGGCAAAAGTACCCAATGCCCGGCTCTGTGGCCGCGTGCGTTGACCGCGGGGCCCGCTTGGCTTCCAAGTAGACTTTGGCCGTGCCATGCCAATCGGCGTATTCGTGAGTGCGGCAATCAAATCCAAGCTCGCCCAGGTAGCGCGCGTACAGCTCTGTCACCGGTTGATTGGTCTGGTTGGTCACCGATGGACACGACACCAGCGATTGAGCGATTTCGACGACGTTCATAAATCAAACTGTTGATCGATGTTTCGGGCAGAGTGGCACCGTGGCGACCCGCCCGTCTCGAACCCTTGGGCCAGCATCATGATGCAGTATCGCCGCGCGGCTTTACCATCCAGGAACGCGGCTTTGGTCGGGTGGGCTCCATGCCACCGCGATCGAAGCAAGCAATCCTACCGCATCATTGCGATTGGGTTAATTGCGGCAAAAAAGAATAGATTTGGCAGCCGGTCCCTGTTGGCGTTCTTCATTTAGAACTGGCCTATTGTTATGCTGCCATGTTTGGCCAGCGCTGTGCAAAGAGACATGATAATCCAAGGAAATCGTTGATGCTCGATACTCGTTCCGTGTTAGCTTTGATCCTGGGCGGCGGTCGGGGAACACGTCTCTCTCCACTCACCGATTACCGCGCAAAGCCGGCGGTCCCGTTGGCCGGCAAGTATCGCCTGATCGACATTCCCATCTCAAACTGCATCAACAGCCACATCAACAAGATCTTTGTGTTGACGCAGTTCCTCTCCAACTCGCTACACACACACATCCGGCAGACCTACCGTTTTGACAACTTCTCAGGTGGTTTTACGGATCTGCTGGCCGCCCAACAAACGATGGACGGAGGGACGGACTGGTACGAAGGTACCGCCGATGCTGTCCGCAAGAACCTGCGTCACTTGGATCACAAAGGCATTGAATATGTCTTGATCTTGTCGGGTGACCAGCTCTATCGGATGGACTATCGAGCCATGCTCCAGACCCACATTAAGAATGAAGCTGAGGTGACGATCGCTGCGATCCCGGTGGCGCGGAGCGCGGCGAAGTCGTTGGGCGTCATGCGTTGCGACGAAACGGGACAGGTCACGGGGTTTCTCGAAAAACCTCAGACCGACGAAGAGATCGAATTGGTGCGGATGGATCCCGATTGGATCGATCGGCAAGGCGTGCAATCCCAAGGGCGAGACTGTTTGGCCAGCATGGGCTTGTACGTGTTCAACCGTGATTTGCTGTTCGAAATCTTAGAGAAGACTGACTATCAAGATTTTGGCAAGGAGGTATTTCCGGCCGCGATTCGCAGTCGGCGCGTTCAGGTGCACATGTTTGATGACTACTGGGAAGATATTGGAACCATTCAAGCGTTCTACGAGGCCAATCTGCAATTGGCCCAGGCGGAACCGCTATTCGATTTGGTTTGCCCCGAAGCACCGGTGTACTCGCGGGCTCGGTTTCTACCGCCAGCGATCATCGAGGGCGCCAGTATCGAGGGCAGCCTGATTGCCGATGGCTGCCGCATCGGTAGTGGTACCGTCATCGAAAACAGCGTGATCGGCCTCCGCTGCTTGATTGGCGAAAACGTCACCATCCGCGACAGTATCATTATGGGTTCCGATTTCTTCGATACCGACGAGGAAGTGCAGACGTTCGTCAAAGCGGGCGAACCGCCGATAGGTATCGGATCGGGATCAAAAATCGTTGGATCGATCTTGGACAAGAATTGCCAAGTGGGGGAAAACGTCGTCATCGAGAACGTGCAGGGCGTCGAATCCAGCGACGACAACGATCCGTGTTTCATCCGCGACAAGATTCCCATTCTGATCAAAGGCGCTACCCTCGCGGACGGCTGGACGTTGCAGTAGCCGTCACCTGAGCAGCTTCAGAGTGCCGGTTTGCCACGAAGTCCCCATCATTCCAGCGCCTTGAGCATGTTCAGCAGCAAACCCGCTGGTTCGCCTAATTTGGGCTGCTTTGCCGACGTTAAGTCCCATGCGGTAAGCCAGCGCTGGTCAGTTTTCCGCAGTCCGAAATCATCTAGCAAGTGCTGCTCAAGATCGGGCAAGTGGGCAGCTCCATAGAAAATTCCAATCTTGCGTTTGCCGGCGGCTAGCTGCTTCTGCAATCCTTTGAGCGCCTCCGCATTGCGATCAACGATCAGCAATTGATTCAATGCGCTGCCCATGGCTTGATCCAGCGATCCAGTCTGGGCAAATTGTTGCGCCAACATGCGTTTCATCTTCAACGGATTGCCCAACATGTCGGCCAGGCTGACATGTTGGTCCATCGCGGCTAACGCCGCCAAACCTTGCGGCTCGCCCTCGGCCGCCTGCCGCTGCATCAAGTTCTGCTGCCGAATCACGTCCGCGAGCGTGTCCAGAGCCAAGGTCATGGCCGTATCGCCCCGCTCGGCCATTTTCTCCGCGATCTGGCTAGGCGTCATGTCGGCGCGAACAAAGTGCTTTTTTGTGTAGTCGATTTGCTCCAGCTGCGACTCTAGCCCAAGCATGCTTTTTGCGCCGTCTTGCAACATGGCGACTGGGTTAAACCCGCGCTCTCGTTGGCCGCCGCGGGGAATCTGCGTTCCCTCAGGCGCTACCAATTCGTAGAGCAGTACATCGTAGCCGTCGAACAACTCGTTCAACTGTGCGTAGTAACTCGGCTCACCAATATGCACGGCGCCAATCAAGTCCACTTGAGCGCCACCCAATCCCGTCGCTTGGTAGGACACGACTGCCGTGTCCAAGGACAGCGGCTGACTTCGGTCGCCGCGCATGCGTAAGAACTGAGTTTTTGATGGTGTCGACGACTTGGCGTCCGCGTTCACCGGAGAGGCGTCGGATTCTTTCGAAGCGGTGGACCGAGCCTCGGGCTCCTGGTCCTTAACTGGATTGTCCCGCTTTTGGGCGACCACTTGCGACTGCGCGGCGATCCAAATGATGGCCACCAGTGCCCAAGGATGAAACGCGTTAGAGCCCATGCTATTGTCCTTGATAACGATCCAAGAGAACTGCCGAACAACTCTGGCTGACAGTCGCCGGCTACCAACATTGTCTACAAATGCCCAGATTGCTATGGCCATATGGCTGGTATTCCAAGGCTATTCGCTCGCTGGCACCCGTATCTTGGCCAATTTGTTCAAATCTCAGCAAGTTTGCAATGCACGCTCGCCAATGCGTTTTCGCCTAGCCTGAGAAAGTTCGTCAAATCATCGACGACCGGCATCGCCCGTGGTGGCAAGGAGGTTCCTCAAAGGATCCACCAAGTAAAGTCGAGCGCGATGTAGAGAACTTGTGGGTGTTGGTAGAGATTCACCAGTGTCGCCGTCCAGTGAGTTGCCGAGTACCTGGTAGGTGATCAACGCACCCATTGAATCGGCTAGGATTGTTCCAGGTCGTACTAGCCGGCCCCATGGAGCGCACTAGAATCAGCAAATTGGAGCGAGCACCCATCGAGTGCCGCCCGCTTCTCTGCACAGGTAGCGATGTGGTCACCGATAATCACTGGGTTCACGAAGCCGTCTCCCGTATTGAATCCGATTTCAATCGGTCGGCAGACACGCATTTGATCAAACTGCCAAATTGCGTGTGTCCCAACGTCGATATTTACTTGAAAGACGAGTCAATTCATCCGTCGGGCAGTCTCAAACACCGGTTGGCGCGGTCCTTGTTTCTGTACGCGCTGTGCAATGGCTGGATTCACCATGGCACACCTGTTATCGAAGCCTCGTCGGGTAGCACCGCGATTTCCGAAGCCTACTTCGCCAAGCTGCTTGATCTGCCATTTCACACCGTGATTCCAGCTTGCACCGCCAAGGAGAAGATCAAGCAGATCGAGTTTTTGGGGGGCGTCTGCCATTTTGCAACCGGCCACGATATCTACAACGACGCTCAGCGCTTGGCCGATGAATTGGACGGACACTATATGGACCAGTTCACCTACGCGGAGCGTGCCACGGACTGGCGGGGCAACAACAACATCGCGGAGTCGCTGTTCCAACAGATGTCTAGCGAACGGTTTCCGGAGCCCACTTGGGTAGTCGTCAGCGCGGGGACGGGCGGTACGTCCGCCACCATTGGCAGACACATTCGGTACCAGCAGCTGAATACGCAGCTCTGTGTGGCCGACCCGGAAAACTCAGTGTACTTGGACTACTACCAATCTCGGGATGCTGCCGTAACCTGCGAGCGGACGTCGCGCATTGAGGGGATCGGCCGGCCGCGGGTCGAGCCCTCATTCATCCCGAGCGTGATCGAGCGGATGGTACGCGTCCCGGATGCGGCCAGCATTGCCACAATTCACTGGCTGGAAAAGATACTCGGGCGACGTTGTGGGGGATCGACGGGAACCAATCTGTGGGCGGTATTTGAACTGGTCCAAGAAATGAGCGCGCGACAACAAAGCGGCAGCATCGTGACCTTGATCTGTGATAGTGGCGAACGTTATCGGGAAACCTACTACAACCCTGATTGGATCGAGCAACAACAGCTGAACCTGCAACCCTTCGCCCAAAACTTGGCGGAATTAACGTCGACAATTCCATGACGTCAGGTTGGTGTGAAGTTTGTTTTGTTGGTGAAGTGCCCTCTACCTACGCACCAGCCGAGTTCTCACCGAGAAATGAAGGCGGGCTCGCTCGACGCTTTGCGAGATAACCAGCGCAGCTGGAACGCGCAGCGTTGGTGCATGGAGTTGTTGTGTATTTCAGCATCCACATCGCTGTGTGGTCACCACGTGGCTTGCCCCCTAGTCGGCGAATCGCGCGCCCCCCCGACAGAGATTGAATCGGAACGATCGAGGATCGTTGATCTCGTTGGCCACTTGCGGAAAAGTTTGCAGACGGAGTTGACTATTGCTAGAATTCCCGCGCCCAACCGGAGGTGGCGCGACAAAGACGATAGGTGACAAGGTAGTCAATCCAGTCGGCTCATAGATTGACACCACGATGGCCAACATTCAAAGCATCGCTTCGGTCGGCGAGAGTCTCGTTCGCTTTTTGAATCATCATTTCAGCGAGCACCCTCCACTGCCGCATGCGACGACGAACGCAGTTCTCGCGCGCACCGAAGATTTTGACCGGACCAGTTCGTCAGACATTGTTCCGCCGGCTCTGTCGATCTTTCTGTATCGCATCGAAGTGAACAAAACGATGCGAGCCGCCTGGTCAGGTGTAGCCAGCCAAACGGGCGAAGCTCATTTACCATTGGACTTGCACTTTCTGCTGACGCCATGGGCCGACAACGCGAATTTCGAGTATCGCATCGCAGGCGCCACGCTGGCCTGCCTGGAGCAGACACCCATTTTGAGCGGACCACTGCTGGACACTGTCGGCGAGTTTGCGCCGCATGAGGCTATCCAAGTTGGCTTGGAGAGTCTGTCGACCGAAGACATCATGCGGACTTACGACTCGCTGCCGGTCGACTACAAACTCAGTTTGCCGTATGTCGTACGCATTCTCCGCATGGACAGCCTGGAGGCCATTCCGCCAGTGCCGGTGACCACGTCAGTGGCTGGTGTCCGACCGGAGGCGACCCATGAGTAGCGTGATCAGTGCTGCTTACAGTGAGCACACGCATCGTCTGGCACTCGGGCTGGAACCCTGGGACGCGTTGCGGCGGACACGAATCGCTCGTCCCATTCGTATCCAAGTGGACGATGGCCGTGTCCCTGCCCCTGCCATCATTCCACGTCGAGATTCTTGCCTGCACGCCCTGTTGAGTGGGCCTGGCCTGGGCGAACACATCGATTTGCTGCTGCACAGCGACGATCGGCGTTTTGTACCTAGACGCATGCGGTTTTCAACTGGCTCAGCCGGCGATCAGCTGTTGGCGGTGATTGATCGCATCCGGCGGCCAACGCTTTTTCCTGGTGCCAACTACGACCTGGCCCAGCGCTGCACGGGATTGCGCGGGCGAGTGCGTAGAGCGGGGCGCGAGATGCGTTGGGCTCGCATTGCAGCTTTCTTACCCGACACGAGTCTGCTGGTCGGACGCGCTCACGGGGATGACCGCGGAGAGTTTCTATTGGTCATACAACCCCTGGCCCTGGCGGAGCTGACAGATCCGCTGCGGGTGCGCATTGTCGTTTCCGGTCCCGCGGTGGCGCCAGCAGAGCCATCGGACCCGGTCGAGCCAGGCGCTCAGCTTTGGTCCGACTTGCCTTTGGAAGTTGTTCCGACAACGGCCGCCAGCGATCAAGTGTCATCCGGACAGCAGTTGCCGGAAAACTATGTCAGTTCGCTGTCGGCGAGTCGTGAGGTTGATTTGCGGCTGGGAAGAATCATTTCGTTGGCGGATGGAGCACAGGATTTCGAGTTTGATCCTTAGCGGGTGCGTCCACGTTTCTGACCGTTGTCTCATCCTCCGCAGAGCCGCATCTTTGGCCCCTTGCACAAGAAGACCGCCATGCCTGAATATCTTGCTCCCGGTGTGTTTGTTGAAGAAGTCAGCTTCCGGTCGCGATCGATCGAGGGCGTTGCGACCAGCACGACGGGTTTCGCGGGAATGACGCGTTCCGGACCCGTTTGTTCGCCCGGCGGTCCCAAGACGTGTGAGCCACGATTGGTTACCAGCTTTACGGAGTTTGAACGAATCTATGGTGGCCTGGAACCGTTGCACGTCGGGGACTCCGACGCGACCGCCACCGCTCGCATTCCCTACGTAGCTCACGCGGCTCACGCGTTCTTCAACAATGGAGGTCGGCGACTGTACGTTTCGCGTGTGTTCGCACCGCGCAGCGGAACCACCCCGGATTATGGCTTAGCATCTGGGCTCGTCAGTGTTACTGGTGCCAACGATGCTCATTGGCGAGCGCGGTGGCCAGGAGTGTTGGGCAATGTTCGGGTCGAGGTCCAAGTGGTGCGCAGCCAAAACGTGGCCGTCGAGCCCGCTGGCGGCGGGAGTATTCAAGTGCCACGTGCCAGGGCGGGCGCCGTGATCGAAGTCGTGCCTGCCACGGCAACTGCTTTGCCGGCCGCGGGCGATCCACTGACGGACACCAATTTGCGCGTCGTTCGCGTGGACGCTGCCGGGGTGCAGACGTTCGTCGATAGCACCGGGGCGGAAACGAACTTGGCGACCGGAGAACGGGCGCTATTGATTGAGTTGCGTGTGTCCGTGCAAGTGGACGAAGAACGATTGGACGTGTACGACGAATTGGCTCCCGCACCCAGTCAAAAGCGTTTTGTAGGTAAGATCCTGGAACAACATGATCCAGAAGACGAAGACGCCGTCGTATGGTTGGACTGGGATGCTGGCACCGATCCTTTTGCTCCCGCGCAGCTGGCTACCGCGCTCGTCGCGAGTGGTTCCATGCGGTTGACCGGAGGACACGATGGCGTGCTGGCTCAGCCCAACGACCTGGCGGGCCAAGAGTCCGATCCGGATCAGGCGGACAGAAAAGCCACCGGACTGGCCGCGCTCGGAGAGATTGATGATGTGGCCATCGTCGCACTGCCGGACGCCGGTACCTACGGCACGGTAGATCTGTGTGCTCAGGCCGCCGACCGATTGATTACGCACGCGACGCGTTTGAAGTACCGCATTGGGATTGTCGACCCGCCGCAAGGCAGTTCTTTGAACGAGGTGCGCGATTTTCGCGGCAGGTTCGACTCCAAATACGCGGCCATGTATCACCCCTGGGTCGAAACGCTGGATCCGCTGGAGCGTCCGTCCCAAGGCGCGCCGCCGCGGCGTTTGCTGTTGCCGCCGTCCGGTTTTGTCGCTGGCGTCTACGCCCGGACGGATATTAACCGTGGCGTGCACAAAGCGCCGGCCAACGAACCGGTGCGTGGCTTGACCCGCTTCGAGTCGAATATCAATACGCCGCGGCAAGAAGTTCTCAATCCCGAGGGCATCAATGCGCTTCGCTTTTTCGAAGGGCGAGGCCATCGCGTGTGGGGTGCCAGGACGATCAGCTCGGATCCCGAATGGAAATACGTCAATGTCCGGCGTCTGTTCATCTTCATCGAACATTCGATCGACAATAGCACCAAATGGGCCGTATTCGAGCCCAACAACCAGCGGCTGTGGGACAACGTTCGGCGATCGATCGAAGACTTCCTGTTGGTGCTGTGGCGCGATGGAGCTCTACTTGGAGATACACCTGAGTCCGCCTTTTTTGTCCGTTGCGATCGTACCACGATGACCCAAAACGACTTAGACAATGGTCGGTTGATCTGTTTGATCGGCATCGCACCGGTCAAGCCTGCGGAGTTCGTCATCTTCCGCATCGGTCAGTGGACGAGCGACGCCAATTTGTAGATCCGACGGGTGCGCCGCCAACCTGTGAAGCGCTTCACCTTAGCCAACTTTTCTATTCACCGACCGCCTCAAGGAGACCGCTGCCATGGCGACACTGCGAGACAACCCCTACTCGGCGTTCAATTTCATTGTCTCTCTGGGTGGCGACCAGGGAGACGGCTCAGAGGGCACCGTGGTAGGCGGCTTTTCTGACGTTAGCGGTCTTGGTGTGGAAGTCAACTACGCCGAATACCGTAACGGGAATGAACGGTCCAATGCTGTGCGTAAAGTCCCCAACACGTTCAAAGTCGACGACGTGACGCTGAAGCGTGGTTTGGTGGGTTCCGACGATCTGTTTCGTTGGTTGAAGAGTGTGCGCGAGGGCAACATCGATGCCCGCAACGTAACGGTGACGCTGTTGGACGAAGCTCGCCAA
>JANQOL010000497.1 GCA_028289675.1 Pirellulaceae bacterium | reverse complement strand
TTCAGTGTCGGCGCTATTGACTTCCGCACCTTACAAGCAGCAACGCGAGCAGCTGCCGAGCGGATCGGTGAAGACGGCCGTCGAGCTGAGCGGGCACAGGCGCCGACGTTCGGCGCCCTCGAACGTGGCTCTGTCGCCGCGTACAGCGCTGGCCTGCGAAACGAGCGGGCTGCCTCCCAGCAAGACCTTCAGGCCGAAGGCAACCGCCTACTTGACCAGGCCAACGCCCAGCTCGAGCAGATCTCGCAGCGACTCGCGCAACTTGAAACGGTAGGTAACGCGGGCTAATGCCAACGATTCTTGGACGAGCTCTGAACAGCGACTTTTCCGGCACGACGGAAATGAGTGATGACAAGGTCGTCACGCGCTACGGGCTCGTCTTCAACGTACTCGCAGACAACGACAGCCAGGGGCCAGCGACGATTCGTGCTACACCTGGTCTCCCATTGGTCGGTCTGTCGTCCTACAGCTACAACGGTGAGATTGACCTGCTCGCCATTTGCAAACGCAAGGTACCGCGCAAGAGCAAGAAGAGCCGTCGACTCTGGCACGTGGCATGTGACTACGACACAACACCATCCAACAACCAAGAGAACGAACAGGACCAGCAAGAGCCTGAGAACCGAGCACCGATTCTCAGCTGGGATGCGGAGTTTGGTGACGAGGTCCTTTATCAGGACTACAGCGATCCGCCAGTCGATTGCTTAAATCCAAACGGGCAACCGTACGATCCACCGCTGACCACGCGCGTCATCTATCCCGTGCTGCAGATTGAACGTTGGCAGACAACGTTTCTCCCGTCCACGATTCACGACTACCTTGACCACACGAACGTAAGCGACTTCTACGGCGCGTCCCCTGGCCATGCGCTAATGTCCCGCATCGCCGCAAATCAGGTGGAAGAAGAAGGGCGTAGCCTGTGGAAGACCATCCATCGCATCCGTTTTAGCCGTAAGGGCTACCGAGCTCGGCCGCTGAATCAGGGCACTCTCTATTCGACGGTGCCATTCACCGGTGACGACTCAACTCTTGAGCCATTTCTGCGCGACGACGTCCCATACATAGGCAACCTGAAAGCCGACGGCACAAAAGCCGGACCGAGTGAAAGGACCTACGGCGATTTCAAAGATCACCCCGAAGCGGAGTTTGACGACCTCAATTTGCAGTGACAGCTCGGAGCTACATCATGAAACCCTACTACGACCGCGATGGCATCACGCTGTATCACGGTGACTCCATTGCCATCTTGTCCACGCTGTCTGGCGTCGGCGCTATCGTCACCGATCCGCCCTACTCGTCAGGAGGCCTACACGCCAGCGATCGCAAGCAGGCCACCAATGCAAAGTATGTTCAGGGAGGTACTAAGGCCAAGCGGCCCAACTTTGCGGGCGACAACCGAGACCAACGAAGCTATCTATTATGGAGCTCGATGTGGCTGACGGCAGCCTTCAACGCTTGCGAAGATAACGCCGTTGTTTGTTCGTTCATTGATTGGCGACAGCTGCCCACGATGACAGACGCGGTTCAGATCGGCGGATGGATTTGGCGCGGTATCGCACCCTGGAGCAAAGGGTTCGGCCGACCTACTCCTGGTCGCTTCTCGAACGCGTGTGAGTATGTGGTCTGGGGCAGCAAAGGCCGGATGCTCAAGCGGCAAGCGTATCCGCCGGGGATCTTCGAATGCAGCCCGCCGAGCGGACCTCGGAAGCAACACATCGCGCAAAAACCAGATGCGGTGTTGGATTGGTTGCTGGCTGTTGTGCCCGAAGGTGCGATGATCTGCGATCCGTTCGCCGGCAGCGGAACAACTTTGAGAGCTGCTCGAAGAGCCGGTTTCCGTTGCATCGGTATTGAATCCGAGGAACAGTATTGCGAGCTGACCGCCCAGCGTCTGGAAGCGGTTTAGCCATGGCGCGTCACTATTCCGAGATGACTGCGCTGGACAAAGCGTCCACTATCGCAGACGCATTTGTTGAAGATCACCGCCGCGGCGAGGATCACGTCGACCAGATCGCTTACGACTGGGCCCGAGATCCGGACGCTCGCGAGATCGTCCAAATTCTAAACCGTGTCCGCGACGTCGGCGAACCCAACATGGGCATCGTCGCGGATGCGATCGCCGAGGAGTTCTTACGGATCGAGCGCGGTATTCATTCTCCTCTTGAGTCGTTCGTACCGCTACCAATGGCCGCGGTACCGAAGCCACTCTATTCTCGCTGCAGTTCGATCGGCGGCTAGACATCTGATCAAGTGGCTCACTCCTGACGCGTGAATGCGCGGAGCCAAGCACCCTGAATTTGGACACGCTCCCTGTCGACTCGTAGACGCCAGCATCGGTGCTTGTTGCGATGCTGCAGCTCAAGATGTTGCAACCGTTCAAGCAATATCCACTTGTCATCGAACGCCGCATCTAGGTCGAGGTCCTTAGTCGTGACGAACGGCCGCCACTCGCCTCCTTCAAACTGCACTTCGCACGGCGTGTTCGCAGGTACGAGATACCTGTAGGACGATCCAATTCCACTTCCCATTTGCCCCTCCTTGAATGCCGAAGAGGCTATAAAACCGTTAGACACCTTTGGTCCGTCGAGAACCTGAGAAGCGATTGCGCGGCGCTGAGCCTCGTCGAATTCGCGAATGGCCACCGTTGTCCAATATTTGTAAGCACCGAATCAATCGGCGATGATCTTGCATCGCAACAAGCTGGATTCGCCGCTGATTTCCATCTTCGCATAGGACGGCGAAAGTCGCGTCGCGCCATTCCAGAGTCACTTGCCAAACGCCATTCTCTTGTTGGCCGTTGCAAGCTAGCACGGCCTCGCCAGGGCCAAAGCGCCCAATCCGGTGGGAGTTAAACGAACCCACCATTCGAAGCATGAGGCGCCAATTTTGTTGGCCCATCCGAGCGATTTCGTAAGACCTTCTCACATACCCCCCCCTCAAAATATACGGCAAAAATGCGCGCGGCCAGCGTGGTCTCCAACATTTTTGGGCGCCAGAATCTGACCCGCCCCCATGATGCGGGCCAAGGCAACTTCACTCAATATCGCCAATTTGGCGATAAATAGCATTGACTATTCCGCCAATCTGGCGATAATTGGATCCATCAGTCAAACATCATACGGAGGAAACCAATGCAGCTTGAAACATTTGCACGCATGCTGAACATTACCGAGTCGCAAGCAGATCGGCTGGCTCTAGCGGTCCGGAAAAGCGACGAAGCGGCTGAAGCAGTGGCCAGCGAAATCGGGCTTCGGACTCAGTTCCACGGCGGCCAAATCATGTTTGGCCTATCTGACGAGCGACGAGATAGCAGCCATCCAGGATTGCGAAGATTCTGAAGTTGAAGAGGCACTTAGGGACTGTCGCGCAGCGATTGCATGATTTCAACGAGGACGCGTGAAAGAATGATTGACGAGAAGAAATTTGGCACAGTCGGTGAAGCTGCGAAGATGTGCAGCGTTAATCGGCGCACTTTGGCTGATGCCGTAGTCCGGCAAGACACGCCCTTGGAAATCACTGCTACGGCGGGCGGGACCAGTTTGGTCTCATTAGCTTCGGTGCGGCGATGGAAAAAGAACGCGGATCGCAGACCGGGCCCCAAGGCAAAGGCGGTTTGATCAAGTGAACGTTCGCGAAATCGCCAAGAGCATTCGAGCGGGACAATCAGTGGCCGCAATTGCTGAGCAACTTGGCATCACTCAGCACGCTGTCTACCAGCGAATGCAGAAAGCCGGAAAATCGGTGCGATCAATTCGTGCCAAGGCACCGCACAAGTCGATTGTTTGGCGGCGCGTAAAGCGCCTCGGGCCAGGTTATCGCGTTGGCTCAAACGGTGCAATTCAATCGTGCATTTCGCCAGGTACTGGCCAGCGAACTGAGCTCTGGAGAGACCTCGCGCCATCTCGGCTAGGAGATCGTCACTTTATCGTGTACATCGGCTGTGGCGAGCGGCGGACGCGGCCATCGGTGCGATTGATCTTGCGCGACGCATTTGGTCAGAAGCATGGGCAACAGATTTTCGATCGTGTCTATTTGCGCTAAAACACCTCCCCTTCGAATTCAACTAGCAAGCCCATGTGCAATCGATATCGCCCATCCAGAATTGACAAGCTCAACAAAGCTGAGGAGTTCAAGGAGCGATACGGGCTCACTCTCAGTTGGACGGATATCGACGATGAGGGCAACGTGACTGTCGACGGATTCAAAGGCGAGGGTGACGTATACCCACTGTATCAGGCGCCTGTGTTGCGTCAGCTTGACGATACGACTCTTCTGCTTGAGTATCGATCTTGGGGTTTGTTGCCGCCGACATTCAAGCCTCTGACCGGCGAGATTAGGGAAGCCAAGGCGCAACAAAGGAAAACGGTAAATGCTCGGTGCGAGACTCTCGAAAAGAAATGGCCTTGGAAGCTCGTGTACAAACAGCGATGCGTTCTCCCCGCCGCTAACTTCTATGAGCCTCACAGTGCCGGCGGCCATGCAAGGTACGAAGTGCCTGGCTCCGATGTGATCTACATTGCCGGGCTTTGGAGTGACTGGTCGTCGAAGACCACTGAAGCTTCACACCGAACTTACACGATGATTACAACTCGTGCCGGCGAAGTCGTCGCCAGCACGCGTGGAGGCCAGAGACGCGACCGGCAGCCGGTTGTTTTCACCGCCCTGGACCAGGTTGTAGGCTACCTGAATCCTGAAACTGAGCACGGCAAGATCTTGCCGATGCTGGTCGATGCCGGCGACCGCGTTGGCCTGTCTTGCGTACGTGACCGGGACCCAAGCTGAAGCGGCGGCTGCGGTCACTCTCGCCGAATTTTTGTTGTCAGCCTTGAGGATAATGGATGAGCAATGCCAATCTGTGGAACACAGGCAGCAGTAAATCGCTGCATCTATTGCGGGTCAGTCCATGAATTGACCGACGAGCACGTGGTTCCGTTTGGTCTGAATGGAACGATGATTCTGCCGAAGGCCAGTTGCCCAGACTGCAATAAACGAACCTCAAGAGCTGAGCTCTACTGTTTGCGAGACGTTTTTCAAGTCGCGCGAATCAAGCTCCATATGAAGACACGGCGCCCGAGAAAGCGTCCTAGAGCACTACCGGTTTTTCAAGGTGAAGCACGTGACGACGGAACTCGGCTCCAAACCACCATACCTGTCGAAGACCATCCAACTTTCCTACAGATCCCGTGCTTTTCGAAGATCCCGATAGTTGAAGGGAACGCAGGCACGAATTGGACAGTCTTGGAGCATCCATTTTTTTGGACGTTCAATGCGTTTCACGAAGATGAAGACGATGTCGAGGGAAAGATCGAAAGACTACGAGGGTTGGCTCCCATCAGCACATTTGATCCTAGCTTGCTTTCACATTTTCTTGCAAAGGTCGCACATGCGACTGCCGTTGCATTTCTTGGTTATGACGGCTTTCAGCATTTTGTTGGTAGGGCGATCTCCCGTGGGAGTGACGACGTATGTGATTTCGTGGGTGGAATCACGTTTCCTTGCGAGATTGGCCGCGATAGCAGCTTTTCAGTACATGTGTCGTTCGAAGAGGATTTGGTCGTGGTCACGCTGTGTCCATTTGCTCACTTGGGTGCACCGGGTTTCCAGGTGCTGGTAGGCCGCTTGTGGAGCTTGCCGATTTTCGTATAGCAATGGCACCTACCGGTCCTTCCTGGCAACATCAGGTCCGACCTCCGGCATTTCTGGGGACCAAAATCAGACCCGCCCTACCGAACGGCCTTCAAGGCGGCCTGACGTCCTAGCACCCAATCATCAGATCTGGCGTTGGAGGGAAGCCAACACAAATTGGTCAAGTGACAAAATCGTGACATACTTGAACTTGGGCCAGGAATAGGCTGGCCGAACAACTGACTCTTAATCAGCGGGTCCAAGGTTCGAGTCCTTGCGGGGGTACTAGCAAAAACGCCAGGAAAACAAGGGTTTCCTGGCGTTTTTTGATGCGCGGTTGTCGAGCGACCAACGGAGAATCAGGCGAAAGCTCAACAGAGTGCCCAGTTGGCAATGCACAGCCCGAGAGACCTAGGTTCCCGATCCACTCGCGTCGAGCCACGATGAACCGTCGGAGTAATTATAGGCACTATCGTCCGTATTCCAAATGCGGACCCCTGTTTCAAAGTTGTTGGCAGCGGGACGGCTGGAATCCGAAAACTCGATGTACTGGCCATGACCAATCGTGGATCCACCCGATTGATACTCGAGGCGTTTGTTGCTCTCAGTCGACAGATCACAGTGGTACAAATCAAGTTTCGCACCATCTCCGTACAATGTGCCAATTTCAATTTGAACGTTGGCGACCGAAGATGGCGACGGCACTTTGATACGACTAAACCTCAACTCATTCGGTGTGTGTGGAATCGAGATATAGCTGTCCGCTGAACCTGTGGCATCATAGGCGCCGGTAGCCGGCGAGAAATACTTGTTGTCCGTGTTATTTCTGAACCGAACGGCTACGTTGGCAGCGCTATCGACCTGGCTGACCATGTAAAGATAGTAGGTCCCGGTGGCCAGCGACGTCTTTACAAAAGAGATATTGGTCCAAGTGTCAGCAATCGGTGCAATTCTCTTGTGTTTCACGCCCTTGCCGCTAATGAATAGCGCCGCGGGATGCAACTCGTCAGGAGCACCGCTCTCTTCCAGCAAGACGGAACTAGTGACGGTGTACAAGACGGCAGGGTTGGAGTCGTTCAGTTCCGCGGAACCGGTTTCGCCTACATTCGGATCCCAGAAGAAGCTGTCGCGTCCGACGGGTCTTACCTGATTGCGACCGCCTGATTGATCACTTATTGACAGGCTCGTCGCGGCCGCGTTGAACCAGACCTCATTTCGATAAGAACCGTCTTCGAGAACGACAGGCGTCTCGGCCGTCCGAACGTCGACCGTACAATCGCGAGCTCCGGCACCCAGTTCCACGACGTTTCCGGTGGTATGGTAGACAGAACCACGGAGTTGAACGCCCGAGACTCCCTGGATCCTCAATCCCTTGTTACCTTCCAGATAAAGCTGATTGAACAGGGCGCCCAAAGATCGATCCCTGGTATCCACACCGGATTCATGGACCAGTACCCCACCCAGCGTATTGTGTTCACAGCCGAGACCGTCAAAAGTTGCATTCCATGCTCCTTCCAAGATCAATCCCCATCCGGAATGATGTTCTGAATCGACTTGGTCGATCAGGTACTGCTGCGAACTATGAATCAGCAAACCAGTACCTTTGCACCTGCGAATGTTGAGGTTCCGCGCGGTGAAGTTGTAGCTGGAAAACCGTACCAGCGGAAAGAGAACTTCACTGTTATCACCGCTGAAATCAGTGTGCGTATAGGTTGGCCAGGTTCCCGTATGTCCCGACACGTTACCATCGAACCCCAAAGATTCCACCGAACCGTTGTTCAAATCGTCCAGGTTGAAACCCGCTCTAAATTGCACCCAGTCCAGTCCATCCGAGCCACCACCCAGATCGGTACCATCGCCATTGGAAGTGCCGCTGGCTTCGCGCAGGATGTAGTGCAAACCGTCGTCCGACGATTTGACGACATCGCCTTTGCTGTAGGACGTGGAATCGGCCCAAGTGCCGCGCGAAGAAACTGTACCGGAGGCTAACTTCAGTACGGATTTCTTACTGCCGTGACCAACGATGTTGTGGTCCCGATCTGTACCATTGTTGTTTGCCTGACCTGGCCAAATCCATTCGTCAGCGGTAACAGGGCGGTCGAAATACCAGGTCCCACTCGGAATCTCGACGCGGCATCCCTGTCGTGCCTCGCCACCAAAGGCGGACGCTGCAATGATCGTGTCATTCAATACATCCGTATTGCTAACTCCACCACTAACACCCGATGTGTCCGAGTGCAGCCCGAACGTAATCGGACATACCGGTTGGTGGCTGATCTCAATCACAGCCCGATCCGATCGGTCGGCCAATTGTTCGATGACTTGCTTGCCACGTTGGATATCCCCGGTAACTACCAGCTTGGAAGTAGAGTTGGTGAACTTGATGACTCCACCGGCCGGCACTAGCCTCTGCGAAATCGTCAGTGTGGTCGAAGCGGGAATCGTGTAATCGACGTCGACGATTACGATCCCCTCGGGAACGTTGGCGACATCCGTCGCAAATGTGCTGGAAGACGTATGTATGATCGAGTAATCATCACGCAAATCCGTTTCCAAAGTTTGGGCGTTGGCCGACCGTAGATTCCCGGTTACGGCGAAAGATGCGCACAGGAGTGCAATGGTCACTGTCTTTCTCATGGTATTTCTCCACAGGAGTAAGGATTTGTAACTCTATACAGATTTGAGTTACGACTAAGAATGATTTTCCAGATGCGTTAGACACCTTTGGTCGTAGATAGGTGCCATTGCGAAATAAGCCTAAATGGTCGGCACTGCTCACATGGCAATCGCGCCGACGGTCCGCACAAGATCAGCCTGGCCAAGCAAGGCGGGCACCGGCAGGGCTGGAATACGATCACCAACAACTATCGCGACATAGAAGTGGCGCGTCGGCACAAGACGTTCTTGACAACCTCGAAGCTGGTCAGCAATACGTGTCGTAGAGTTCGCTTCATCTGGCCAAATTGCCCTGGCCAGATGAAACTCAATTTTCTTCGGTGCCGGCGTGCCAGAAAATGGAAGCGGTCAGCACAAGAAAACTGAATGCGTTAGTTGACGCAGTAGATTCGCAGAACGAAATGTCGGACGTCGACGTTAGAATGCTTGACGTAGCCATGAAACTGATCAAAGAATGGGGAGCTTCAACACTGGCGGCTGATCCTCGACCGCCGGCTCCGCGTGTCTCTCCCGAACTTCGTTAGGAACAGCATGCTACTCGTCGCACGGCGCTCCCATCTAGTTCTCAAGCTGATCTGCCTCGTATTGTTGATATCCTGCAGCCGTGGATACGCCCAAATCGAGGTTGGACTTGCCCAAGTCGATATCACGCCTCCTGCAGGCGGTCTGACCACAGGCTATGCCTCGGCGAAACCTACTGACGGTGTGCACGATCCGGTATCGGCTCGCATCTTATTGCTCAAGTCCAAGCAATCCTACTTGGCGCTCGTAAGCTGTGATTTGTGCATCTTCAATTCCGCCTGGTTGCACGAACAAGTCGTATCGCTCGGAATCGATCGGCTACTGCTAATGAACACTCATACTCATGCCGGCCCCAAGTTGTCGCAAGAAGATTTTCCGACGCCCGAAGAACCGTGGCGCGAAACCGTCGAAAAGCGGATATTGCAGGCCATCCGACAAGCACAAACATCCCTGTTTCCCGCGCGCTTCGCAGCCTCCGAAAGTCAAATCCAACTCGGTTACAACCGCTTGGTGCACCGCGGTGACTACGCGGTAACACACTTCGAGAATCCAGAACGCATACCCTACGGTTCGGTAGACACACAAGTCGGTGTAATTCGGATCTCAGATCAGAACTCAGCAGTACGGGCAGTGCTGGTCAACTACGCCTGCCATCCAGTTGTGCTTGGGCCGCGCAATATCAAGATTTCAGCCGACTATCCGGGAGTCACGCGCCGCATTGTTGAGCAAGAAATTGGCGACCAATTTAGTGGGGCCATGTGCATCTTTGTGCAGGGTGGGGCTGGAGACATCAATCCGCTGTTCTTAGCCCGTGGCAATGATCGCGAGCGCGACTTCGAAGTGGTGGAGCGAATGGGCTCGCTGCTGGCGGCCGAAGTCCTCAGAGCACTCTCGTTTATCGAAAACCAACCGGGCAAATCGGACAGCTTCGTGGCATCATCTTCGCAAAGTAGCTTCCAACATCGATTTGAAGCTGACAGCCAACTGACGCTGGGAGTTTCGACGTTGTTGATCAATGATGACATTGCCATCATCACCATGCCCGGCGAGCCGTTTCACAAGTTTCAGACCGATATTCGTCTGCAATCGAATTTACCCCACACGTACTTGTTTGGTTATTGCTGTAACGGCGGCTACGATTGGCCCAGCTATTTGCCTGATCTGGTTTCGGCGGCGCGCGGGGGCTATGGAGCCAGCGATACGACCCAAGCCGAAGTCGGCAGTGGCGAACGGCTGGTCAACGATGGCCTGGTACAGTTGTTCAAACTGCAAGGACGGCTCAAGAATCAGCCTCAACGGCACACCTACGACGTCGAGCCGAAATAGTGTCGCGAGCGCATCGATGGCATCCTAACGAAGCTGCTGTTGCTGCTGGTCGGCCTCCGCCAGATGTTCTCGAATGGTCTTGAATTCAAATTCTTGGAGCACATCGGCAATCTTTATTTCGGGCGACCGGCTTTCGATGATCGACCACTCTTCTTCGGCGTACGTTGTTATGCGAACTTGGCGTCCGTACTTAGCTTGGACTTCGTCAAACCGCGTGACATAGGGCCAAGTATGCAAGAACGCTTTTTCTAGATTGATCGGCGCGCAAACCCATTGGTTCCAATGGCTCGTCTTTGCGACTTCATTGCCGCCAACATCACATATCTTGCTCGTATTTTTCAAAGTACTCGACACGACCGTGTATTGGTGTTGCCATGCCTTGGCATTGACCATCGCGCCACCGGCGAACGCCGATGGCCAAAACACAACTTCCGCTCCCGCCTCGGACAATTTCGACCACCCGTCTTGCCACTCGATGTCAAAGCAAATCTGAGCTCCGACGGTACCGAAATCGGTTTCGAACACCGGCGGATTCAACGGCCCCGGAGAAATGCCTTTGTCCATTTCGCCCGTGGTTGGATGGATCTTGTGGTAGGCCCCGACGTATTGCCCCTGGCGATCGATGAATACCGCCGAGTTATAGAAGCGGTCCTCCTCACGAGTGTGAATTGGACAGACGACGTAACAATTGTGTTGTTGGGCGAACTCAGCAAATGGCCGTGCCACCGCGCCAATTCCTGCTTCAGCCCGTTCCCTTAGCTCCGGGACCGATGCTGACATGTTAGACACGGCAAATGTTTCCGGCAGACAAATGACGTCCGGCTCGTGTGGCACGATTTCCTTCATCAGGGCAAGTACTTGCCGGGTCATATCCGCTGAATCTGTCGCCCGCATACCGGCCAACGAGATCGTTGCAATCCACACTTCGCGCGGCAAACGATCGGTTCTCGGAACCCGTGCCGCGGGCGCGGGCCGGGCCGCTGCCCCAACAAACCACGCTGAACTCGCAGCCAAAGCAGAGTTCTTCAAAAACTTGCGTCGCGCATTTAGATTCTGACGATCCACGATTCTTGCTCCGTTTGTAGGTGGTGGTGCGGTGCTTGCATTCTACACTGGCGAAAATCGCTCAAGAAACGGGGAATCAAAGAGTGGCATACTCTCGTTGGAGGGCGCTACTTTTGGTCGAAGGCCAGCTAAACACCAACCCGCTGCTAGCGAGTGACTAAATTACAACGGGAGCCCAACTATGAAGATCACTTATTTGGCTGCGACCAGCGAAGATGGATTCATCGCCAAGGAAGATGGGGACGTATCGTGGCTGGATGATATGAATGTCGGTTCGCACGAGCAGGAACTGGCTGAATTCTTCAATTCGGTCGACGCGCTCGTGATGGGACGGAACACGTATGACTTCGTATTCAACTACGGATCGTGGCCCTACGAAAACAAACCGACTTGGGTCTGCACGCACCGCGAGCTTCAATCGCTGCCGGGCGCCAACCTTATCATTGCCGATGACATTAACCGAATCATCGCAGATGCCCGTAGCAGCGGACATGAACATCTGTGGCTGGTTGGCGGCGGGCAACTGGCGTCAGCATTTGTGGACCGTGGGTTGCTCACGCACCTCAGTATCTCCGAAATGCCAATAAAACTGGGCAGTGGCATTCCCTTGTTTGCAGAACACCGGATGTCCGATATTCCGGCCGCCGAGCGGACAGTTCGTGAGCAAGCCGGCTTTCGACAAATTGACGTGGCCATCAGTTTGTCGGCAAGTCCATGATCCCGCCAACAGATACTGCCAAGTAACGATTCTCTCAGGTGCACATTTAAGCAATCCCATTCTCTTGCAAGTGGGACAAACGAGAAGCTGCTGCTTTTGCAGACAATCTCGAGCGAGTCGACTCCCCAAATGCAGCAAGCACCATCCGGGGATAGTGCTTGCCTTTCGTGAATCGACGAATTTGGATTAACCAATTGGCACGATCAACGCTTGTCCGTTGTGTTCGGCTGTGTTGCCACTCGGCGTGTGGCTACGTCTTCATCCGTCTCCGAGGTAGCCGGTTCGAATTCCAGGTTCGTCGGTTGAGCGTGAATCGGACGGTTTGGATTGGCGTAGGCTGAGAGGCCTTGGGGTGCCGGCCGACCGTTGCTTGCCGAAGAAGACGGTCCCAAGTCGGTGAGAGTAATGTCCTGCACCGTCATGGTTGCCTGCTTGCAAAAGACACCGAGCGACACACACCGTGCATCCCTGGGAATATCCAGTTCGACTGTCGCCGCACCTAGCCCGCCATCAGAATCCGCCTGCGCGTCCACAAGACCGCGACGCATCAATTCGGCCACGTCAATCTCCCCCGCGGTCCCGGCGGCGCGGACCACTTGAGGAACGTCTCGAGCGTCGCAGGTCCACAAAATCACGCCAGCGGAATCCTGGGCATCGCTGTCGACTTGGCAACTCAACCGGACGCGGCGTCCTCGATAGCGTTCCGCGGACACGGATTGATAGAGCATGCTGGGCAATAGGCCCATTCCGGCAGAACGCAAGCTCACTTGCGTAGTTTCGCCTTCTTGATGCACCTCAATGTTCGCCATTTCTTCCCAACCAGGGGATTCTCCACTCTGATCATAGATCTCGGCGGCTGCTATCTGAAGTGGCACACCGATCGTGTCAACGATCCACAGCTGACACCCCGTTTGTTGAACCTGCAGTCCACCGCACCAGGCAAGCAACTTTGATGTGTCTTCTCGATACACTCCTTCAGCCAGTTTTGCCAATCCCAGTAGGCCTTCGACCGTGGATTTTGCTTTTCCCGCGGCAACTTCATCGGCGTAGACACCTCGCAAGACCGCTTGAGGCTTCTCTCCGGGCAATACGAAGAAACCTCCGCACACAAGATCCGCGATCACAGGCAGTATCATCTGAGCTTCCTGTTTCTGGCTGCCCTCAAAGAACTCGCGGCTACGTTCGTACCAGTCACGACAATCCGGGTACACCACGCCATAGGCTGCTTGGTCAAAATCTGCCTGAAACTCACTCGGGATTTCAGGCTGATTCTGCGGCTGGGCCAGCATGTTTCGCAGTTCGTCCAAGGTATCGGCGCGAAGAAAGCCGTTTTGATCGTCAATCGTCCAGGTGCGAGGAAGATCTTCACCGTCGACCTGCTCACCGACGTGACGGTAGGTGTAGGCGTGCGCGATTCTGCCATCGATTTCAACTTGCTGGTCATCGCGCTTCAGCGGGCTGACGGTCGGACTTTCCAACAAGTTCGAAAGCTGCTCAGGCCGCGTGTTTTCTCCGCAGCGGACGGAGTAGTCCGTGAATAACCTTCCACGTTGTTTGGTGGCATCTTCCCA
>JANQOL010000490.1 GCA_028289675.1 Pirellulaceae bacterium | reverse complement strand
GCAACCGCAGGAAGGCTCGCAAGAGCTAGCGCATCCACAGCCGGTGTCGCAACCACTGTCGCAACCGCGCGACATCAGCTTGCGAAACATGGACTGCTTCTTGCGTTCGATCTTGCCCAACAGCTCCAGCAGAGGCTTACGTCGAGGCTTGCAGCATCCGGTGTCGCAGCTAGGGGCTGCACAGCAGCTGTCGCCGCACGAGGAGATCTCGCAACCGCAAGTCGGAGCAGCACCGCATCCGCAGCTATCGCCGCAAGACGAGATTTCGCATCCGCACGTGGGGTCCGCGCCACAGCCACCACCGCAAGCGGTCTCGCAACCGCAGGATGGTTCGCACGAGCTGGCACATCCACCACAAGCGGTTTCACAACCGCAGGATGGTTCGCACGCAGAAGCACAACCGCCTCCACACGCTGACATTTCGCATCCGCAGGTAGGATCAGCGGAGCAACCGGTGTCGCAGCAAGCGCTGTCACAACCCGAGCCCTTCAGTCCCAACATGCGATCCAACAGTCCCCCGCCGAAGCTAGGAGTGCTCAAGCTTGCGCAGAGCATGAGGGATCCAACAACAATATTCCATTTCATCGAGCCACAACTCCCTAAAACGATGAACCAATTTTCTGGCGCGGTTGGCCTATTAACGGGGGTAGTTGGCCGAGACCGGTTTCGACGTACGAAGTCGCCGCCGAAATCGCCCTCCAGCCGGGCCGGCATTAGTCGAGCTCCGGTAGGAAACTCGACATACTTCGTGGTGCCGCTGACTGTGTCACCGCCGTCGACTAGTCGTTAGCCGACTGCCGCTCCACAACTCCAAAACCTTGAACATAGGCCTGGGTCATTAGCGCCAGGAACCGGATGAGCCATTCCCTGGGCTCTTCTGGTGTCCGGTTGAACACCCTGCTCTCAGACCTCTTGCGAGGCAGAGAGAGGATGTCAGTGCAAGGTATCGGCCCCTAAGAAACGACCGCTTGAGGACGCTCAAAGCTTTTTTGTGGGAACGACTTACGTCAATTCGTCAACGCCATCTTCGCGCCTTGTAACGCCTTAGCGCTCTGGGTAAACCTTGCGGCCCGCAAACTAGCCAACAACCGCTACGGCTTACCACGGGGAACCACAAAAATGAACATTTGTATACTTACGCACTGCGGCGGTTTTGGCCAGAATCTTGCCCGTTCGAAATCCTTGGGAAGTTCGGTGTGACTACTGCGACCGCCATAGACTAACTAGACCACAGTTCTTCGCTTTGACTGCCGCTGCGGCGTCGGTCCATCCACTATGACGCGTTCGACCGCAGCCTACGAAGTCCTGGATTTCGAAACTTTGCCGAGCACCACCTGCCCGTGCGGCACGGCCCGGCGCGGATTGATGGAGACGCCCTCGGTCCCCTATTCGTTTCACCTGACCGAAATTTCGACGGACGCTCGCGTCCATTACCACCAACGGATCACGGAAACCTATTTCTTCTTGGAGTGTGCCCCGGATGCCAGGATGGAATTGGACGGCGAGCAAATCCCAGTTCGTCCGCACACGGCCATCGTGGTCCACCCCGGAACCCGCCATCGAGCCATCGGCCGCATGAAAGTCATCATTGTCGCCTCCCCCAAGTTTGATCCTACCGACGAACGGTTCGATTGAATCCAGCCCAAGCAAACGAGTCCTAACTCCCACAATGAAAAAAGAACGATACGCTGTCGGCCTCATTCTCCTCGCCTTCTTTTCCGGCATGGTACTCACCGCCGCCACCAGCGGCTGCGATTCCAGCGACAACTTGACCGCTCAATCCACCTCAAGCGACGATCAGCCGGCGGCCTCCCAGTAATCTCAACCGTTCTCCTGTTTTTCTCGGCTGGCGGTGTCTCTCCATCGTCGGTCATCGTTTCCTCCCGTTCTGTCATCTCGATGGAGGTTTGGCCGAACCCTCTACTGCCGGACCTGGGCTTTTCGCCATACCACCGTGGATGGGAGCCGAACACGTCAAACGGCATTCGTGGAACATGACGCGCGGTTTTCGATCACTACAATGATGGTGGTCATTCACTGGTAGTCATTGCGGAGAACAAAGTGGCACAGCGCAAAGTTTTGGACGTAGGCAACTGTGGACCCGATCATGCCGCCATCCGGCGGATGCTGGAGTCCCATTTTGATGTCGAGGTCAGTCAAGCGGACGCTTTGAACGACACGTTGGATGCCCTACAAGCAAAGATGTTTGATTTGGTGCTGGTCAATCGCAAGCTGGACTGCGACTATTCCGACGGCATCCGGATCTTGGAGCACATCAAAGCCGACTCGCGCTTTCAAGCCGTACCGGTAATGTTGGTGACCAACTTGGCGGAGCACCAGGATTTGGCCGTGGCCGCCGGTGGCGAGCGCGGGTTTGGCAAATTGGAATTGGAGTCCCCGGCGACTCACGATTTGCTCAGGACGTTCTTGGCATAACCGCTTCCAAGATCCAAGCGTGATCCACGTAGCTGAAGGCACCCACAAGTGAGCGGCCGCCACGCAGGTTCCCGGCAGCCGTCTCTTCGATAGCTCTCTTTCTAGCCAAGGTCTGGTTGTGGAAAAGTTCTCGACAGCGTTGATTGCATTGAGTCTAGTTGGCGCATTGGGCGCGGGCGGCGTGATGGCATTGCAGCCGGCCGTCAATGGAAAGTTGGCGTCTCACTGCGAGCACGCACTCCAGGCAAGCATCATCAGTTTTGGAACGGGCTTCACCGCGCTTCTGCTCATTGGCATCCTGCTGCGAATTGGTCTACCGGTCCCTGATAAACTGCGGATGCTCCCCTGGTGGGCCTGGACGGGAGGCCTGCTGGGAACCTACATGGTCACCGTATCCCTGCTGGTAGCTCCACGATTGGGAGCGACTCGCTGGCTGGCCCTGGTCCTGACCGGGCAGATCGTCCTTTCCCTGGTACTAGATCATTTTGGTTTGCTGGGCTTCAATAAACAGCCCGTGAACTGGGAGCGTACGCTGGGCATCTCGCTTGTGATCGCGGGCGCCTGGTTAGTCATGCGGCGTTAGCGGTTTCCGCTGAAAGCGTGAGCCGTGAAAAGAGACCGCGACTTGGTGGCAGTTGTTTCACAGGAGTTCTTCAACGCATGTCGGCATTGGACGGAAAAATTGCAATCGTTACGGGAGCCGCGCGAGGTATTGGGGCAGCTTGCGCCGTCGAACTGGCGCGGGCCGGCGCCCATGTGTTGGTTAATGACATCCTGACGCCCGACGAAACTCTGGAAACTATTGCGTCGGCTGGTGGCAAAGCCGAGGCAGCCATCGGAGATGTGACCGATCGAGACACCGTGGACCGGCTGGTGCATGACGCGCGCGATCGGTTGGGTGGCGTGGACGTGTTGGTCACCAATGCCGCTTACAGCGATCGAGAGTTGTTCTATAAAGCCGATCTGGCTGGTTTCGAAAAGACCATCGACGTTTGCATGTGGGGACCATTCAACTTCCTGCGGGCCGTGTCCCAAGTCATGATCGACCGGGGGCGGGGCGGAACGATCGTGTGCATCAGTTCGCCGCATGCATTCAAGGCCATTCCCGGCGCGATGTCTTACAACATGGCCAAAGCAGCCGTGGATCAAATGGCCCGCACAGCCGCTTGTGAACTGGCGGAACACCGAATTCGAGTCAATCTGGTTCATCCCGGCTGGACGGACACGCCGGGCGAGCGCAAATTCTTCCACGAAGATGAACTGCGGGACCAAGGCCAGGCATTACCGTGGGGAAGACTCGCTCAGCCCGATGATATTGCTCACGGCGTCGTTTTCTTGTGCGATCCGGCCAGTGACTATATCAATGGAGCCACGCTATCGATCGATGGAGGCGCATTGTTGCCTCATGATCAGATGTTTCGTGTTGAAGGACGCCCCGCAAGAGATGGCAACTAATCCACGTTGTCATCACACTGGCTGGCTTTATTGGCTCTACGTCGCACTTGCAACACCTGTGTGTTTCGCGGTCGCAGAGCCGAAGAGAAGCTAACCGGCAAATCATTTGCAAATGTGGCTAACGAACCCAAACTCCGCTTAGGATCCTTTCTCATGTCTGAATCCGTCGATTCATCCTCGCCCACCGAGAGCTCCGACGAACCCAGCAAGACACCAGAACCGCTCAGTCGAGTTCAGCGCCGTATCTTGGGCGTATTGATCGAAAAAGCCCGGACGACACCAGATGCCTATCCGCTGTCACTGAACGGCCTCGTGACCGGTTGCAATCAGAAGAGCAATCGCAGTCCCGTCATGAGCTTAACGCCGGAACAAGTCGAAGACGAACTCATCGTGATGCGCGAACGTCAAATCGTGGCCGAAGTGCACGGTGGCGGACGTGTTCCCAAGTATCGCCACTACGGCTACGACTATCTGGGTGTCAAAGGCATGGAAGCAGGTGTGATGACCGAGCTGTTGCTGCGAGGCGAACAGACAGCCGGCGAATTGCGAACGCGGGCTAGCCGATTTGAACCCATTGCTGACTTGGCGACCTTGCATAACGTGCTCGAGTCATTGATGTCTCGTCAGTTGGTGATCCCACTCACACCACCGGGCCGCGGCCAATTGTTCACGCACAATCTGTATCTGGCCGAAGAGCTAGAGCGTTTGAAATCCGACGTTGGCAAAGGGGTAGAACGATCGGCTTCCCCGGAAACGTCGCCTGCGCGCAGCGGTGCCATCAACAGCGGTGTGACAGAGCGCGAATCTGAGCAGCTGGCAACCCTGCAACAAGAAGTGGCAGATCTAAAGCTGGCCGTCGCCCAGTTGTCGGATCGGCTCAGCCGGCTGGAAGCCTGATGATGCAATGGCGTCTTGTTTGATTGGACCTACGGATTGCAACTAAACCGACTGCAAGCCCTGAACTTACTGGCCGAATGCACGGGCGACGACATTTGGTCGATCGACCATTGTCGACTTTGCCGTGTCCCGGAATCGTGGATCATCGAGCTGAGAGACTGTTACGAGTCGGGGTTCGAGAGTGACAGCCAAACGATTTACTATCAAGATTCGGTGGTAAACCAGTTTGACGGAATCCGCGACGTCGATCTGGCGGTACGAGTGGCCCAACATCTAGGGGTGGCCGTTGAAGATCTGGTATCGATCAGCGGCACACGTCGAGCGCTAGTTCAGGCAATTCGCGAGAGGATTGAGGAAGGCTAGCCCTCTACTTTTTTGGTGGTACCCATTTCAACGAAATAGGCAACGACTGCTATTCGATGACGCCAGCGATCTGTCACGCGAGCTCTAAGATCCGATACACCATAGATTCTTATCGGTTCGCAAGTAGATGCAGTCGCCAGCCAAAGCGGGTGTGGCATTCGTACGCTCTTGCAGTTCGTTTTCTGCCAGCAGTTCAAATTCAGGGCGTGTCTTGAACACAAAGATTGTGCCATCCTGGTTGGTTGCAAACACTCGCTCCCCAGCCCGCACCAGACTGGACCAGCTACCTCCACCCTTGGCGTTAGCCAGTCGTTGCTGCCAAGCCCGTTTGCCCGTCAAAGGATCCAGAGCCTCAACTATACCCTGCATGCTGTTGGCTAGAATTTGACCATCGAATTCAACCGCAGTACCGATCCGCGCTCGATCTTGCTCTTCGAACCACACTCGGTGCGTGTCCGTAACGTCTCCTGAACCTCCCAAACGCACCGCCATGGCTTGGGAACCCAGGCAGACGACCAAATCGCCAATTTGAAGAGGTGTTGGGAAGATTTGGTTGTCCAGGCCATCGCAAGTCCACAGCTCTTCGCCGCTAAGCGGGTCGACAGCGTGCAGCTTACCGGGACATGCCAAGATCAGTTCTTGACGCTCAGAGGTTTCCGCCAACGTGGCGGTCGCCCAAGTTCCGAAGGGATCACGCAGTTTCGCATCGGGTGGTAATTGCGGACCGCCGGGTTGATCGAACGGATTGGGCGCATCGACCTGAGGAATGTTCAGCCGCCATCGTTCCTGACCGGTTTGCAGATCCAGATTGATCCAGAACTGTTCTTTTCCTGGACCGTAATTCAAGGTCACCGAATCGCCGTGAATCAGCGGCGAGGCTCCCTGGCCAAACAAGTGTTGTGGGGCTCCCAACGATTTGCTCCACAGCAACTGACCATCGACCGAGTAACAATGCAGACCACCACTACCAAAGAAGGCCACCACGACTTCGCCGTTGGTTACCGGACTGGCGGCGCAATACGGATTGGTAGGATGCGTCGGTTCAGCCTCGTCGACGTTGACTTCGCGCACCCACAATTGCTCACCCGTACCCGCGTCGTAACAGCGCAATTGCCGGCTCTTGGTTGTCGGATCGTATTGCGTTACCCACAGGCGTTGGTTGGCCACGATGGGACTACTGTTGCCAGGTCCTGGTAACGGCACCTTCCACTTGACGTTCTGTGTTGCAGACCAACTGCTGGGCACTTTGTTCATGGCCACAGCCCCCTGCCCCGCAGGTCCGTGCCAAGTTGGCCAATCGCCCGCGGGCGCGGTGGGTCCACATGTTGCCACCAGCACGGCCGCCAAGGCGACCATTTGGTAACCAGTCTTACAAGCCTCAAACTTTCTCACTGTACTTCTGATCGCAAATATCGGCATGGTCGACGTGGTCCACATAAAGTTGGTCAAGAGCGGAATTGGTTCCCAAGGTCTACTCATTCTTGCCAAATGTAAGGGTTGCTACAATCGGCGTCCGTCAAGGCTGCCGAAATGCATGCCCAATTCTTGCCCCTGGGCGACACCTGCACCGTTGAAGGGCATAGTTGACGCGTAGAGTGCTGTCTCGATCTGCAACCATCTGTTGCGAGTCGCACGGACAGATGGCTTGCACCATCAACCATGGTGGTTGCTCGTTATCGTCAACACTGGCGCCCCAACAAGTAAAGATGCTCTAGTACGGATATTCTGATGTTCGATCCACGCCATCCTAGTCTCTTGCATCCGCATCGTCTGCTCAAAGTGCTGTGTTGGTTCACCGGGCTGTGTTGGCTGATGGCCAGCCCAACTGATGCTTGGGCTATATCTCCGCCCGCCAAAAAAGAACAGTGCACGTTGTGCGAGCATTCGGCTCCTCAGCTGTGGATTGTCAATACACGCTGCGCTCCGCGCTGCAGTGATTTGGACAACGGGTTTGATCGGTTGACCTACCAGCGCTGGGATCCCGACACCAGGTGCTTCATTGACGAAACTCTAGAGTCGTTTCTGGCTTGCCAAAGCAACATTCCGACGCTGCTGTTTTCGCACGGGAACTCTCTGACGCACGAAAAGGCGCTCGAAGCCTGCTGGAAGGTATATGAGCGCATCAAAGTGTGCCCGGGTCCGAAAATGTTGGTCTTTTGGTCGTGGCCCGCCGAAATCGTCCACAAGCGACCGCTTGTTTTCCCGATCAGACTGGCGCGCAAGAACATCTCTACGAAATACGTCTATTCAGAGTATCAAGGCTACTACATCGCTAAACTAACTCAGCTGATGAGCACGGCTCAGCCCCTGACACTGAGCGGCCATAGTTATGGCGGCGTAACGGTGATTTGTGCTCTGCACTACCTGGGTGGTGGTTGTTTGAACGGCTTGGTGTTCGACGGTGGTGTTGCCGAGGAACGGCACAACCTCCGAGCCGCCATCATCTCGGGCGCCTTGGACAACGATGCGATGTACCCTGGATACCGCTACGGCCAAAGCTTTGCGCCCGTCGAGACGTTCTTCACCACCTACAACGATCGTGATTCGACTCTTAAACGTTGGCCCACACACTCGTTTCGCGGGCAGCAAGCAGCGGGTTACACAGGCATTTGCGCTGGGCGGCTTGGCCAATACGCTCACAAGCTGTGCCAACAGAAGTTAACTCAGGACGTGGGGCGTTCGCACTACATGCGTCCGCACCTGGCCAGTACTCAGATGATCTCAGCGATATGTCGAACCGCTTTTGAAACCGATGTGAGCAGCTGTCCGGGCAGTTCCAAGCGTCGCGGTCTCTTGGAAGGTCGCTCCCTGGACGTGGAAGACGTGCTGCAAGTACCTATTCAGACCGTCTTCCCGGGCTTGGCCTTGTAACGCTGGTGAGCAGACGGTTCTAAAGTTGCTCGCTGGCACTTCGGGTTGGTATTTGTTGGCTTTCAGCTAGCCCAAATATTTCAAGCCGACTCACGAATTACATTGCAAGTACAGACCAACACGGGTGTTAGGAAAACTTGCAAGAATGGCAGAGCACACATTAGCCGCCACGCGATAGCGTGCGGTTCCGCCACGTTTCGAGTTGGCCGTGTGCTATTGCACTGCGGCTAGAAAACAGGCCACATCAAAAGCAAAAATGCTCCAAAAATTGGTGCTTTCCAGCTAGTCCATGTGTCTGCGCGACTCGCTCTAGAAATGGCCGTATTGTAAGAACCTGAGCGTCGCCGCCTTGGTGGACGCATAGCGGGGCATGATTTGATGGAGGCCGCCTACTTGGATAAAGCCGCTGGCCCCGTCCAACATGTGTGTCTGCAGTGAAATCAATCCATCGTCGTCGCCGGCTACTCGCGGCAAATACCCGCGATCGTTTCCGCGCCCTCCGGCGATGATGCCAAATTCAAAGTAAGGTGTCAGCAACTGCTGTTCTAAAGCAGGCCAACCCCGGTTGGGAGCAAATTGATCCACGGATTCGCCTAACGCCAACTGCACCAATCGGCTCTGCCCAATGGTATCTGCAAGATATGCACCGTGATTTGGCGGGCTAATCATCACCATTCGATGAAAGGCGATGGGTGGCGGATTGCCATGAACTTGGAAGCGATACAGCATGTGACGCACCAAGATGTTGCCCATACTGTGACCGACAAAACTGACCTCTTGAACGCCGTCCAGATTGCGGACCACGTTTTCCAAGGCCACGCTCAGTTCCTGAATCGAAGCTTTGGTGGACGCGTATCCGAAATTGATCACATAGAAGCCACCTTGTTCGTTCAGATAATCACCTAGTTCACCCATTAGCCGTCTCGTACCCGCCAAGCCGTGCAACAAGATGACGATGCGTCTGGGCATCGCCTCGATTTGGCCACTGACGCGACGCTGGTGAAATACTTGGTAGCAGTGTTCGAACGAGCCCGATGCAACACGCCGCTCGCGGGCATCCAATAGCCGATAGTGGCCCTGGTGGACGTGTTTTTGGATCCGCCAATCCGCATGAACCACATAGTCCGTCCACAACACGGGACCGCCGAGCGTCTTCCACCCCAGTCCCAATGGAGCACTACGTTGGGTTCCCCCCAGCCATCCGGTCTGGGCCTGCGCGTGCCCCCCGCAGATCAAGCTGGCAACCAGGCAGCCGATCATCCATCGGATCACCGAGCAGCGATTTCTAGCGGGATGAAGTCGGATATCAGTCATGTCGAAATCAGCTACCAGCTGCTCTGCCACTCAGCCGCGATGAATGTGGCACCTCCACGGCGCGACTCGCATCGACCAACGCCCAAGTCATCGGCGACCACGCACTTGCTTCGCCTTAAGCTGTCATTAGACCCTTGGCGACCACCCAGCGAGCTGCCTGTGGAAAGAGTACGCGTCTATCTGTTTATTGACAATCTTTGGTTAGATTGGACAGGCCGTAGGGATAATTTTGGACGTGAATCTCTGGAAAGTGTTTACATAATCTCGCCAGTCCAAATAAACGTCACAATTCGTCCTGTTTGCCATCCGGCGACATGCTCTCCAGATCGTATTCCTTCAGCTTCTTATGCAACGTATTGCGATTGATGCCCAGCTTGGCCGCCGTCTTGGTTTGCACAAAATTGCAGCTGGCCAAAACTTGACTGATGAGCTCGCGTTCGACCTGACTCACCACAAACGTATGAATGCCGGTTTTCTTAGCTTGAGCGGCTTGCACGCCTTGTTCGACAATTTGCGTCGTCAGCGTCCCTAGATCGGCACCGGGAACTTTCTCCGCGGTGGTCGGCGGCGCACCCCCTCCGCGTACCACATCCGGCAACAGTTCCATAGTCAGCTCATCGCCTTCCGCCATGACCACCGCCCGCTCGACGTAGTTTTGAAGCTCGCGCACATTGCCAGGCCAATGATATGCCTGCATCGCCTCCAAAGCCTCGGACTGAACGTGCACGACGTACCGGTCATTGGCTTCGCTGTAGTAGTTCAAAAAGTGGACGACCAACTCAGGAATATCTTCGGAGCGTTTTCGCAGCGGGGGAATCTGAATCGGTACGACATTGAGCCGCCAGTACAGGTCCTCTCGAAAACGCTCTTCCTGAACTTCTTTGGTCAGATCACGATTGCTGGCAGCAATCACGCGAGTATCGACTGTAATGGTGGTGGTGTCGCCCACGCGTTCGAATTCTCGCTCTTGCAACACTCGCAACAATTTGACTTGGAGAATCAGCGAGGTGCTATTGATTTCATCAAGAAAAATTGTGCCGCTATGCGCTGCTTCAAAACGACCGGTACGATTGGACACGGCGCTCGTAAACGCGCCGCGAACGTGTCCAAACAGCTCGCTTTCTAGCAAGCTCTCGCTCAGTGCCCCACAATTGACTTTGACGAACGGCCCGGCACTGCGATCACTCAGGCGGTGAATCGCCCCAGCTATCAGTTCCTTTCCCGTGCCGGTCTCGCCCAGTAACAATACCGACGCGTTGCTGCGGGCGACGCGCCGGGTCGTTTCGTAGACTTCTTGCATCGCGGGGCTGGAACCAATGATGCCCGCGACGGGAGAACCCCCTGGAGAAGATTGAGGCTGAAATCCGTACCTCGACATTCCACTTACTGCCTATGGGTCGGTTGTGCATTCAAGTCGTTAAACGGCAGGGTCGCCAAACGGCTCGACGGTTGTGCACTCCGCCCGGTGCCACACTGATGGAATCGGTCCCGCTTGCGGCATGCAGACGAAAACTGCTCCGCGACATAACGGCACCAAACGACCTGCACCCATGGACCTTGTTCCATGGCTCATTGTCGCGATGTGCTCCTGCGCCGCAAGTTGAGCAACGTTGATTCGCGTGCACTTGCACCGTCCGCCAGCAGGCGGCAGACGAACTGCGCAGCTACCAGCTTACAGATCGTCGGGCCAGGGAATTTGTTCTGCCTGGGCCTCGATGACGTCGAGGATATATCCCAGAGCTCTGGCGACCTGCGGGTCTTCCGGACCCAATCGGTTGTAGAGATCGTAACTTGCCCGCACATCGTCGCTAGCCAATTGGAGTCCGAATCTTCGAACAGACGCCCCAAATGCATTCGCAGCGGCAAATTGACCTTCCATGTTCGCACTGGCGGCGGCCGCCAAACGGATCAAGCGGCGTTGGCTGTCAATCGACCCCACCCCGGAAAGCAACCGACTTTGTGCCGCCGCAGGTAATCCGGACGAGGTGCTCACGAGCGACTCGCGCCAGGCACCAAGTGGATAAAATGCGTAGCGTTCCCGATCGCCGACGACACGCGCCAAGAACTTAGTACCAACGTCCACAAAATGGGCTCGGTCGTCACCGGTCATGGGTTGCGTATCCAACGAAGATTCTAATCGGTCGAGCACGCGTTGCATCTGCGTCTCTTGTCGCGACAGGATCGATTGGAACACGCCGGGCATATTGACGATGGCTTGCCTCTCATGCGCGTACAGAGCGTCCGTCAGCACGGCAATGGGCAAGGAGTGTCCCTTCTTGGTGTTGCGGATGCGCTGCAACAGTTCAAACAGACTTTGATCGGCCAAGCGATCCACGATGACGACCTGTTCCACGGGCCGTTCGCCGTTAAGCACTAGCAAGGCAGCGCGCGCCGAGTTGACGCTGGTGACATCGGCACCAGTTAGCGATTGCAGTTGTTGTTGGGCGACTTGCCTCAATTCACTTTGCAATCCGATGACCAGAGAATGCGGACCACTCGCCAAGCGACTCATCTCCAGCGCCGTTTCAATGGCCGTCTCGGCGCCCAAGAAGTCCTGCTCGGGATCCATGCCCGCCACGACTTCCAAAGCGGTAAAGCGAACCAAAGGTCGCGAATCGCGTAATAAGCCACTCAAAAAGCTCAGCGGCGCCTCGACGCGGTTGGCGTCCGACATCAATTGCAGTGCCCTTAGCGCTCCGCCATGCATTTGCCACTGTCCCGCCTGTTCGAACACTTGTTGCAAATACTGCCCCTGTTCCACCAGCGACAACTGTTCACCAGCTACGGAGAAGACGGGTAGATCGGTCATCATCTGGGCCTGCAGCTTGCCAGCCGCGCGGGCGGGACTGACTTGATAGGCACGCTGCAACAAGGCAGCGCCACAGTCGATTCGATCCTCGGTGGTCAGGGCTTTCAGCTGGAGACGCAACGCGGCCAGTTGGGCCAAACGTTCTAGTTCTTGGTTGCTGCGCAGTGCTTCGGCCAGTTGGATAGATTGCCGGTCGGGACTCAGCCGCCACAGGATGTTGGGCAAGCTAGATTGCTGGGTGCGCGTGACCTGATAAACAGCCAACTGGTCATCGAATCTCTTCTTGAGATAATCATGAACGGCTTGCGCACTTGGCAGGCTGCCGTATTTTTCGGCGAGCCTCTGTGCGAGCTCCGCTTGATCCACGGGTTCCAACACCGCACTGGACAAGCCTGCTGCCAGCTCCGCAGTAAAGTCTTGACCGGGCAATTGGGCCAGCGCCAAAAACACGCGAGCGGCCCGTGGAGCGTCTTGGATCAAACACGCGGTTTTCAAGGCCGCCACGCCGAGATCACCAAATTGCACCGTCGTGCCGGCCAACATCACGGGCTGAACTTTTGGATCACCATCCAACAAACGCTGCACCAACCGGCGGACCGAATTCATGCTGCCGTCTTGCAAGCGCAATTGAGCCAACCGCCGCTCACCAGCAGACGCACTACCTAGTTTGTCAATCCATTGATCGATCCACTCTGGAGTTCGCGCCAGTGTGGCCGGCGCGGTCAATATGTCTCGTACGAGTGCCCGCTGCGAGTCATTAATCTCAGATGCATCTGACTTCAAGCGCAGCCAAACGGTCGGACCCGCTTCTCGAGCCAATCTGGCTCGCGTTTCCAGAGACCAATTTTCGTTCTGAACGCGATCCAGTAGCCGTCCCGCTTCGTCCCAGCGTTTGATGCGCGTCATCCAAGTCAATGCTTGTGCCATCTCCGCGGCATTCTTGGGTGGGCTTTCACGCAAGAAGCGGACCACCGGATCGGGATCTTCCTCGGTCGGCTCGGCCGATGCAGCCGCGCCTCCAATGGCCGAGGCATCAGGTTGGCCAAACTCACCGAAAGCCCCGCCTTGTTGGTTAGCCCCGGCGCCTGCGTCCCCGGTAAACGGATCGCCCCCGGACATGTTGAAGGGATCATCACCATCGGTGCCGAACGGATCGTTGCCACCGGAGAAGGGATCCTGCGCCAGCACGCCTGGGGCGCAGACTAGCGAGATACAGACGACACAAACGCGTAGCAGCATTGGCTAACTCGATGGAATGGCAGATGGCCGGACAAGTTCCCCCGCTGGCGCGCTGTGGGGACCCTCCTATTGTAGTTGCTGCCGCCAGCGATTCATTTGCATTCGTACCTGATCGGGATTGCTGGATCCGTAGCTTTGGTACGCTTTTACGGCTTTTTCCACTCCTAGCACGTCTCGCAGCGAGAGATTCAAGCTGGCATGCGTGGATTTTAGTTGCTCCTCGCTCAGATCTGCCAGCCGCACACACCCCTTTTGGGCTAGCCCAACCAACTGTCCCACCAAATGATGAGCCGTGCGTTGCGGAATCCCTTGCTGGATCAGGTGCTCCATCAGCGTGGTGGCGTCCAGAAACCCCTGGTCCAGCCGACTGTTGATGGATTCGATTTGCAGCTCAGATTCGGCCACAATCGGAATGGCCAACTCCAAACAAGCTTGCACCGTGTCAAAGGAATCAAACAACGGCGGTTTGTCTTCCTGCAGGTCGCGGTTGTACGCCAACGGCAGCCCCTTCACGAGGACCAGCAGGGTATTGAGGTTGCCCAACACTCGAGCTGATTTACCACGCGTGAGTTCCAAAGTGTCCGGATTCACCTTGTGAGGCATGATGGATGAACCCGTGCAAAACTTCTGCGGCAGCCGAATGAAGCTGTACTCCACCGTGGACCAGAGAATCCACTCTTCGGCCCAGCCACTGAGATGCTCGGCGATCATGGCCAGTACAAAAGCCGTCTCCAACACGAAGTCACGATCGCTGCTGACATCGAGACTGTTGGCAGCCACGCGTTCGAAACCAAGTTCCGATGCCGTCATGTCGCGGTCGATCGGCAATGTCGTGCCCGCGCAGGCGGCGGATCCCAAGCCGCACACGTTGACGCGGCGGCGACAATCAGCCAGCCGCTCTCGGTCACGCTGGTACTTTTCGATGTAGGCCAGCCAATAGTGGGCCGCCAACACCGGCTGGGCTCGCTGCAAGTGCGTGTAAGCTGGCAACACCACGTCCGCGTCGCGCTCACAGCGGGACAAGAACGCCAGCTGCAGCGACTTCAGCAGCTGATCCATGTGATCCAGCTCATCGCGGATCCACAACCGCAGGTCGGTATTCACCTGGTCATTGCGACTGCGCGCGGTGTGGAGCTTGCGTCCCACGTCTCCCAAGCGCTCAATGAGTGCGCTCTCAATGTGCATATGTATGTCTTCCAGCTCGTGCCGGAAGGGCATCTTGCCTTGTTCGATCTCAGACTCGATAACTCGCAAGGCAGCTTCAATCTGCTCAAACTCGTCGCTGGTCAGCATCCCCTGCTTCGACAGCATGCGCGCGTGCGCGATGGAGCCACGAACGTCTTGCCGGTAAAGTCGGTGATCAAAGCTAATGCTTTCGCCGAAGGCTTCCAACCGCTTGTCCGAAGCCGCTTGAAACACGCCACTGCGTGAAGGTGAACCAGACAACATTCTTTCCTGAAAAGATAAACCTCGGGCGGGCGGCGAGCTGGCTGTATCATCGGCTCGCCGCGCTGACGCGCTACCCTGAACACCGCACCCGACCTAGGTCAGCACATCGTGCAGCACGTGTCCGTGAACGTCTGTCAGGCGATGATCGCGTCCGCCGAAACGAAACGTCAGCCGTTCATGATCCACGCCCATCAGGTGCAAAATCGTAGCGTGCAGGTCGTGAATTTCCACAGGACGATCGATGACCTTGTAGCCAAACTCGTCTGTTTCGCCATAGACCGTACCTCCCTGGACTCCTCCGCCAGCCATCCACAACGAAAACGCATACGGATTATGGTCCCGACCGTTGCTTCCCTGGGCAAATGGAGTTCGACCGAATTCTCCGGCCCAAACTACCAAGGTCTCGTCCAGCAGTCCGCGCTGCTGGAGGTCTTGCAATAAGGCTCCGATGGGCTGATCGACGGCTTGAGCGTTGTCCTGGTGTCCTTTCAACAAGTTACTGTGTTGGTCCCAACGATCGTGACCCACCGCCGGGCAAGTTAGTTCGATGAACCGCACACCGCGCTCGACCAGACGGCGTGCCAGGAGGCATTCGCGGGCAAAGATACTGGTAGCCTCATTTGGATGATCGACTCCGTACAGGCTGCGAGTGGCCTGAGTCTCCGATTCCAGGTCGCTGACTTCTGGCACAGACCGCTGCATGCGGTAGGCGAGTTCGTAGTTCCGAATCGCACTTTCGACTGGATCAGCTTGACCAGTCGTCGCCAGAAACTGCTGGTCTAGTTTTCTCAGCAATCGACGTCGGCTTTCGCGCCGCTGAGGATGATCAACCGCACTGCTACCCAAGTTCGCCAGCGGTGCGCCCGTGGGCGAAAACGTCGATGCCTGAAAGGCTGCCGGCAAAAAGCCGCTGGCAAAGTTGTCGAGTCCGCCGGGAGGAGTCAAACCTCCATTGATGACGACGAAGCCCGGCAGGTCCGCAGACGCGGATCCCAAACCGTACACGGCCCAAGCACCCATACTCGGGCGTCCGACAATTCCTAAACCAGTGTGCAAGAAATAGTTCGCCGACGTGTGTTCGGAAAACTGGCTAGTCATCGAGCGGATCACGCACAACTGATCTGCTTGCTGCGCGACATGGGGAAAGAGATCACTTACGTAGTGGCCGGACTCACCATACTGACGAAACTTCCAGGGCGACGCCATCGTGGTGCCCACGTTGTCGAACTGCGTTGGCTCTCGCTTGCGTGGGAAAGGCTGCCCATGGAAGCGTTCCAAGGCGGGCTTGGGATCAAAGGTGTCCATCTGCGACGGCCCACCATCCATGTACAGAAAGATTACGCTCTTGGCGCGAGCGGGATGGTGCAGGCGATCTAGAATCCCGGTGGCCCCACTCCGGGCAACTCCGCGTGCAGGAGTTTCGTCGCCCGCCTGAGACTGCTCATGCAACAAGACGTTGGCGGCCAGGCCGCCAAGCCCTAGACCCCAGCGGCCCAAAAACGCGCGGCGATCGACGGAGGGCACGGGTCGCGAAACTAAGACATCGGAAGAACTGCCATTCATTCTAAATATCCTAATTGGCCAGGGTAACCGATTGCCAACCAGCCCACACAGTTTCAATTGAAATCGCTAGTCTGTGGCCATGTGCCTGCCATCACCCGGCGGATGCCGACGGTGGACTACCAAATCCTGACCCGGTCGTCCGGCGCGATGTACATCGCATCGCCGGGCTTGATGTCGAACGCCTCGTAGAAGGCGTCCATATTGGACAGAATGCCATTGCATCGATACTGACTGGGCGAGTGCGGATCCTGGACCAGCCGCTTGCGCAGTTCCTGTTCCCGGTACAAACGCCGCCAAATCTGTGCCCAACCGTGGAAAAACCGTTGCTCGCCAGTCAGCCCCTCAATGACCGGCGCCTCTTCGCCGTCTAGGGACATACGGTAGGCCTCCAACGCGACCGCCATGCCACCAAGATCGCCGATGTTTTCTCCGAGGGTAAAGGTACCATTGACGTGCATGTCGTCAAACGGTCGGTAACCGTTGTACTGTTCGACGAGCTCACCAGCACGCTTTTCAAACTCGGCGCGGTCGTCCTGACTCCACCACATCCTTAGGTTTCCGTCACCGTCGTATTGGCTGCCTTTGTCGTCGAATCCGTGGCTGATCTCGTGACCAATAACACCTCCAATGCCGCCGTAATTGACCGCGTCATCAGCGTCCAGGTGGAAGAAGGGCGGCTGCAGGATCGCGGCGGGAAACACAATCTCATTCATCGTCGGATTGTAGTAGGCATTGATCGTCTGCGGTGTCATGAACCACTCATTGCGATCGATGGGACCGCCCAACTTGTCCAACTCCCGTTGATGTTCAACTTCGGCAGCTCGCAAATAGTTGCCTACCAAGTCATCAGCCTTGATGACTAGTTTTGAATAGTCCTTCCATTCGTCTGGATAGCCGATTTTAGTCGTAAACTTGGACAGCTTTTCGTGGGCTGCCTTCTTCGTTACCGGACTCATCCATTCCAGTTCGACAATGCGTTTGGCAAACGCCTTCTTGAGATTACCGACCAGTTCGTCCATGCGACGCTTGGCTTCCGGAGGAAAGTGCTTCTCGACATATAGTTTGCCGACCATTTCGCCCAAGATTCCGTTACTAGCTTCAACTCCCCGCCGCCATAGCGGCTTTTGTTCCTCGACACCGGTGAGCGCGGTTTGATGAAACTCGAAATGTCGTCTTTCGATATCTTCACTCAAGTCAACCGCGAACGCGTCGACGACCTGAAACACAAAGAACTCTTTCCAGGTCTCCAACGGTACTTCCGCAAACAGATCATTCAGTCCCTCGAAGTAGCTGGGCTGCCGGACGATGAACTCCGTCTGGTCACCAACGCCGCTGCCATTCAAGAACGTTTCCATGCCAAAATTGGAAACCAAGCTAATCAAGCTCTCACGCGACTGCTTGTTATACGTTTTCACTGGATCTCGATTGGTCTCGCGATCCCAGAAAATGTTCGCCAGCTTCGTTTCCAGGGCCACGATACGTTTGGCAGCTCCGGCTGGATCGGGCTGCTCAAATATGCCAAACATGTCCGCAATGTACGTTTCCAGATCCGCCAGTGCCTGTTTGTACTGAGGCTTGTCTTCCAAATAGTAGTCACGATCGGGCAAAGTGATTCCCGTTTGCGTCATATAGATCGCGTACTGGTCGCTTTGTTTTGCGTCCGCCGACACAAATCCGGCAAACGGGCCCACCAACCCTCTGCGGAACAAACTAGCGGCTTGTGCGGCCAAGCCTTGCGTGTCGTCAACAGCGCGAATGGCATCGATCAGTGGCTCGATGGGCTTGGTGCCTAATTGATTTCGCAGTTCGACGTTGGTGTAGCTCTTAAAGAAATCACCGACCTTTTGGGCGTCACTGCCTTCCGGCGCATGGGCGGCCGCGGCCTCTTCGATAATCGCGCGGATATTGGCCTTCACCGCGTCGTCGATTACTGAAAAGGACCCCCAATTCGATTGATCCGCCGGAATCTCGGTGTTTTCCAACCAGCCGTCGTTGGCATAGAGATAGAAATCCGCACCCGGCTTGAGCGTTGAGCTCACATATTCAAGCTCGATGCCCGAAATTCTTTCAGACGGAGTCTGAGCCAAGGCGGTCATCCCCACGACCAACCCCACAACAGTGAACAATAATGCTCTCATCACAATGCGTCCTGTGCAGAATCCTGAATTGACCAGCTATCCACCACTTTACAGCTGCGAGTAGGATTTGGGGACCCAATCGCTTTTGTGGATCTTGCTAACCGTTCCCTTGTATTTTTTGACTTGTTTCAACACTTGCCAATCGGGATGTGCGCTAAAGTTTTTCCATGCCTTCTTGCGTGCGGCATCATCGTCGTAGACGGTCATGTAGGTCAGATTGGGCATCATATCTCCCACCAATGCCTGACCCATGAACACAGGAATCACGCCCGAGTCTAGAAAGATTGGTACTTCGCCGGCGTTGAACATCTCGACCTTAAGCTCACCGAAGTTTTCCGTCGGGCTCTCGTAGACGCGTAGTTCAAACAATCGTTGCTGGTCCGACTCGCGCTGCTTTGGAACCGTGACTTGGGGCCAGCAGTCGAACGACCGTAGCAATTCACTGCGAATTCGTTTGACGACAGGTTGATTCGGCGGGGTGGCCAAGTAGTCCTTGGCAGCCTCCAAGTAGTCTCTCTGGGAGGCAAGCTTCGCGGCGGCTCCGGTAACGGATTCGACGCTGGGCCCTGGAATCAGCAGCATGACCTCTACCGTTTCACCGTCAGCCGCCTGGTCGAAGGCTCCGATCGGCCCCAAGCCTTGTTTGACGAGAGCCGGAATAAGCGAGTCTTCCAAGTACGCGTCCAGTTTGGCCTCGGCGGCTTGATCGACCAAGGTGTAGGTACGCAGTTCGAGCAGTTGATTTTCTTCAGCCAGCGTTCGCCCAGCCTCGGTCCAGCAAACCAGCATCGTGACGGCCAGTAGCCAGTTGGTTCGGTAGTTCATGCAAGCACCTCGCGATAGTAGAAGGCGAACCGGAGCCAATGGAGTGGCCTGATATCATACACTGTCCGCTGACGCGCGGAATCAGGTTGATGGCCGAGTTCTTGGCGCTGTCCTTGTACCGCGTTGCCAGCAGGCCACCAATTAAGATGGTGTCCTGCAGGCTCGACGTCGCTAGCTCACCAACGCGGCCACTCTGAGCCGCATCCATCTTTTCGCACTGGCAAGAAAAAAAGAGTTTTAGCATGGCTAAGGAACAGCCCAAAGCTCATCCCGGCAATTCGACAGCGCAGCCCCGCGAGGAAAAGCGGCGCGCTGCTTGGCGCGACGAATTGTATAGGATCATCTTTGAAGCAGATACGCGCTCCGGTCAGCTTTTCGACATTGTTTTGCTGGTGGCAATTCTGGTGAGCATCGCCGTCGTAAGCATGGAAACCGTCGCGTACTTTAAGGAAACACCCCCCTGGCCCGACGTGCTGGCAGGCGTGGAATGGACTCTAACACTGCTATTCACCGCCGAGTACGTCGCTCGACTGATCTGTGTCCGCAGACCATGGCGCTACGCGCTCAGTTTTTTCGGGATCATCGACTTGCTGGCTTGGATGCCGTTGTACTTGACGTTGTTTAGCGTCGAGTCCAAGTCGCTGGTTATCGTGCGCAGTATTCGTTTGTTGCGCGTGTTTCGCGTCTTGAAAATGATGCGTATGCTGCGCGAAGCCCATAGCCTGAAACGTGCGATTTGGAGATCGCGAGACAAGATTTTTGTGTTTGTAGCCGTCGTAATGGTCGCAGTAACTATCAGCGGCACACTGATGTACCAAATTGAGCACGAATCCAACCCCGTATTCTCTTCAATTCCGCAATCGATGTACTGGGCCATCGTCACCATGACGACGGTTGGTTACGGAGACATTGTTCCCACTACGGTCGTTGGCAAAGTCATCTCAGCCACATTGATTTTGCTGGGATACAGCCTGATCATCGTACCCACGGGATTCGTGTCGGCGGAGATTCAATCTCAACGAAGCGCCAGCCGTTTGATCTCGCGCACGTGCGCGCATTGTTTGCGTGAGGGCCATTTGCCGGATGCATCTTACTGCGACAACTGTGGAGAGCGGCTGCTGGAAAAATAGCCGCTGGTGCGAGTATCTCAACAGCAACAAGCCGCCTGATCAGGACATGGATCGGTTGCCATGCGAGTGACTCGAATCACCCGCTTGGCGTATCCGTTTGAGCCAGCGAATGGGGAATAGTACGACCACGAGAAAGAAACTGAGCCGCAGTGCATTTTGCCAATGATAGTGCGTGCGTAAACGCCCCACGACATGAAAGGTTCTCTGGTTATCAGCTGGCACCGCCAGAGAACTTGGACGAAGCTCCGGTTCAATTCTCGCTCCCGGCAAGAGCTGGACGGTTTGCTGAGGTGACACGAGCAGTCGCCCGCGATATTGCGAAGTAAAGAATCCTCGTCGCCAAAAACCTTCTTCCAGGTCCGGTTCGACGTTGACTGCATTCAGTTGTTCCCAAGACAGTTGAGTGGGCCGGGTCCAACTCTCGGCAAACTGCTCATGCTCGACGACCCAAGAGCCAACCGCTGACGTTAGCAAGTGCGTCGACGTGTGCCCTCCAGTTGGATCGGCCGAAGGGTAGAACTGGCGGTAGTGCCACGGCAGATACTTGGCTAGTTGCAAGTTGTGGGGACTGTTCCAGGGCTCGTCCAACCTGTATTCGGCGGCCAGTTTGTCTTCCCCTAGTTCCGGCAAGATCAGAGCTCGCCAGCTATGCATTGGCACTCCGTGTCTATCAACTACAACCACCGGCGGCTGACAACCATACCTTTGTTCGTAGCTACCCAGAGCCTTACTGATGAGCGCCAGCGACGTACTTGCGTGCCGCATCGGATCCGAATCGCTACGAGCCGGCAAGAGCAGCCCCAACAAAATCGCCGTGCTAACCAGGACGACCGCCAATTCGATCTTGTACGCTCCCTGGCGTATCGAAGGCGACTTCGCCGGCGACAGCTCGGATCGTTCGCGATCACTGCCTTGCATCGCCTCGCGTTTCGCTCCGCTGAGAATCTGCCACCACACCAGGACCACAGAGGCGGCAATTGGCAAACCCCACACGCCAAACAAGCTAGTCGCGGCCGCGCACAGCGATAGCAGATAGAACAAATGCGCAGCCGAATAACGGGTTGCGGAAGCTGCCATGGAACCACTCGCAGGCTTCACTTGAGGATTGCAGAGAAAAGGGGTGAAGCGAGTCCATGCTCCGGTTCTCAGTTTAACCGAGTCGCATTTGATTCCTGCATGTCCCCGAGATCAACTTTGTGAAAACCCTCACTTGATCCCATTTGTAGCGATTACAACGCCACACAAGTCCTTGCTACTGGGCAGCAGCCAGAGGCGGCTATCGTTCGTGGTCATCGTGAGAGTTACTTGCTGATCCAGGATTGGATCAACTTTTCGGGAGGCGCAAAAGCGAAAGTGGTCGCGTCAGTGAATGACTGTCCCTCCCGCAACAAAGACAAGAGCTTATCAAACCGGCGCCGGTTACTGCGATCCATCATCGAATTGGTCAGTGCCATGCCAACAAGCCCAGCAGTCTCCTCGTCAAGTTGATTCCGCAGTAGTGATTGAGCATTTTTCACTTTCTGCAGCGCGGCTGGCAAGGTCCTTTGCCACTCAGCAACCCGCGGGTCGCCCCGACGGTAGGTACTAATCACCGTGTTTCGCGCAACGCCCTCAGCAAACCACATCGGGACATCCGTCAGCGAACCGAGATAGCCGCCAACTACAACTTGCTGTGCCACTGCCTTGGCTTGCTTGGGTTCAAGAGGTTGATCAGTGACCAGTACACCGTAGACGTCCAAGGGATCGGATTTCCAATGCCCCAGCCAGTCCTTGGGCAGCTCCCGATTCTCATTCATGCGCCCGAATTCGCTGTAGTCATAGCGGCTATTCAATATGAACACCGTAAATCCGCCTTTGCTAAGCGGCTCTCGAGTCGGCGTCTTGAGCAGTTTCTTGGCTTGCCTTACCGCCTCCGACAGTTCTTCAAGCTTCTCGTCAACCCGCGCCTGAGGCACATTTCCCAGCACAAAGATCTCGCTGTCTTTGGCAGTAGCTGGCTGGTCGTCCGGCAAGACTTTGGACCATCGCTCTAGCGCGCGTTGTTGCCGCTGCGCAAACAGCTCTTCGTGCGAAGCTTGCTCGGCTCGCGCCCGCCCAACAACGACTTCGATGTTGGAGTCTTGGCTCGGCCCATCAAAACTGGCGCCTTGTCGAATCCAATCCGAGATCATGCCAATTTGCTCGTCTGATAGCGGAGGGCGACCCAAAGGCATGCGCTGTCCTTGCTCTCCCTTTAGCTTCTGGATCAACAAACTCTGGTTGGGATTGTTACCAGCCAGGATCTCGCCGCTATCTCCGCCGCGCAAAAGGCGGGCAAACGTGTCTAGGCGCAGGCCACCGGAAGCGCGCTGCCCACCAATGTGACAACCGTTGCAGTTTTCCATCAATACTGGCGCGATGTCGTTTGAAAAACTCACCTCTCCCGCCTTACTAGCCGTTGACAAGGGACTGGTAGCCGGCCTGCGGGGCGGACTGGCGATGATCGATCTCAATGGGACGGCGGGATTCGGTCCATCAAACTTGGCACCTTGGTCAATCCACAGCTTCAACTGGCGCAGCTGTTCGTCCGAAACTGTGCCGCCACCGCGCGGCATGTCGCCGCTTTCAATAATCTCGACCAAACGGCTGTCTCCGGAGCTGCCAGCTCGAATCAAAGTTCCTGATTCGCTCTGCCGTAATTCGACGAACGTCTTCATGGAGTAGCGGCCACGCTGCCGGTCGATATGGCAGCCCCCACAGGCGCTGGCCAACCAAGGTGCCAGGTCCCGACGGAAGCTAACCGGCTCCGTTTTCGTGTCTTTTGGCATCGATGAACGTGAGCTGAGCTCCGACCAAGTCGGCAACGCCTCCAGTTCAGCTCCCTCTAGTTCTAGTAATCCGTGAGCTCGGCCGAGCCGGGCGTAGATGGGTTTGGCGAGTCGTAGCAAGGCAGGGTCTTTGACTTGTAGCAACTCCAACAGTTCGCGCTGCACCTGGGAAATCTGCTGAGCACAATCGACGTACTTTCTCTCGGAATAAAGCTTGCCCGCCACCTTGGTCGCTTCATCCAATTCATCCAGCTTTGCCCGCTGTTCCTTCGTCACCGCGGCAGAAGCCAAACCGGTGCCCAGAAGAATCAACGCACCGAGTAGCAAGCCGGCGAATGCGTACTTTTGCACGTTGCCGTCACGATAGGACCGCTTCGTCCCGCAGCGTTTCATCGAATTTACCTGAGTACTGTTGAAGTCCACCTGCACCACAGGCCACTCCAGGCGACCTTAGCTGACTATTTTAATAGCGGATTCGCTCGTGGTACTGTACTCAGGTCCCATGTGCCGCCAGCTGGTAGGGGGCGAGTTTTCCGGCTCTCCACTGCCCCCTTCGGTCAATCTGGCGATAAAAACGCCCAACAAAACAGCCACTACAAACATGATGGCCAAGCCAACGACCCACAATGCTCGCGAACTGGTGGCATCCGGTAGGGGGCTCGCTACCACTGCCGACTGCCCAGCTTGGCTGCCAGCAATGCTGGGCGGGCGAGCCTGACTGCGCCGTGCAATTTCAGATTCCAGGTTAATAGTGCTGTTAGTGTCTGATGCGCTAGGTTGTTTGCTGACACGCACCAAGACGCCGCTATCCGACGTCGACAAATTGGTTACCGAACTCCCTGACTTACCAGCCAAAGTATCGCTACCGCGATTGCTGACCGTGTCGATAGAAGCCGCTGACCCGCTACCTCCCCGGGAGTCGGTACCGGAAGCCTCCGATTCATCTCCTAGATTCAACGAGCTGCCTCCGCCGCCAACACCCACCGGCTTGGCAGCGCGGTACTTCGCCAACCACTCTTGCAGCACTTCGGCAGCGCGGGCTGCCGTCGGATATCTAAACTTGGGGTCCTTTTGCAACAGCTTCCAGCAAATGCCCTCCAGTTCGCCTGGACACTCGGGACGAATCTTGCGGATCTCCTTGGGCATCTCTTTCTGATGCCGGGCTATTCGTTGAGCGATCGTGCCATCGGGAAAAGGTGGATGCCCGGTCAACAGGAAGTACATCGTGCACCCCAGCCCGTACAAGTCGGCACGATGATCGACCCCATGACTGTTGAGAGCCTGCTCCGGTGCCAAATAATCGGCAGTACCGAGGACTTTGTCGTTGAAATCCATCGTCAATGACGCTTGCGCGTCGTCGGCGAACAGCGCCAGCCCAAGATCCAGCAACTTGACTCGACCTTGCGAGTTGATCAGCACGTTTGCCGGTTTTACATCACGATGAATCAAACCAACATCATGAGCGTGTTGCAATCCAAGAGCGGCTTGCGCGATGTAGTCGGCGACCTTGGCAAACGACAGAGGACCTTTTTTCTTGACAATCGTCTGCAAGTCATCGCCATCGACGTACTCCATAACGATGTAGTGAGTATCCCCTTGGTTATCAATATCGTGAGCGCGAACGATATTGACATGATTCAGGGACGCAATGGCCTTTGCCTCTTGTTGAAATCTGGCCAAGTACGACGACTTGCCAAGCTTGCTTTGCGGCAACACCTTGACGGCTCTCAGATCGTGCATCTTGGTGTGTTCGGCCAGATACACACTGCTCATCCCGCCGCTGCCCAAGTGCCCCAGCAACTTGTGTTTGCCCAGAAAAAATCCTTTGTATTTCCCGACCAACAATTTGTCAGCGTGCCAACGCGTAATGACTTTGCGAGCCTGCAATGCGGCCGACAGTTCTTGGGGGTCTTCGGGCAAGGCACCTCCGTGCTCGGCGCGTATCTCCTCCAAAGCCTCCTCAAGCGTGCTCTTATCGGCCAGCTGGCTCTTTTCAACCAGCTCCACTAGCTTCTCTGCAGTAGTGACTTTTGCCATAATGGGCCTTTTAACGGGTGCCCCCGAGGTGCCTACTCTCCCCAACGTCCTGCTCTAGGCAAGTTCAAGAGAATAACAGGAACCTCGCCATAGTAAACGAATTGGCCCCTATTTTTGGTGATTTGGATGCCGTGCCATCACGCTGAGCAGTGCTGGTTGAAGCGACGAAGCAGACTTTTCCCAGTTTAGTTGGTGCCAAACGGGGTCGCTCAGTTTTGAATGCCCGTTCGCCGCGAGACGAGTTTCCGGGTTCCAGTTCCTTCAATCATACCGATTTGCGCTTTGGTGACCAAAAATACGCAGCCCGACGTACTCATTATGGGAGCAGGAGTCATTGGTTTGTCACTGGCGTGGGAGCTAGCAAATCGTGACCAACGCGTGCTGCTCGTCGATTCCGGTCAAGCTGGACAGGCCTCCTGGGCGGGCGCGGGAATCCTGCCGGCGGCAGCTACCACTGGCATCCGCGATCCCTACGAGTCATTGAAAGCGTTGAGCCACCAGTTGCATGCCCAGTGGTCCGAGCGCTTGCGAGCGGCAACGGGAATCGACACGGAATACAATCGATGTGGTGGGCTTCACGTCGCTCGCTCGCCCGCTGAAGCCGCGACGCTGGCCGCCAATGAGTTCTGGTGGCAGGAACACGGCATCCGCAGCCAGTTGCTGGAACCCGCCGAGTTGAAGGCCTTGGAGCCTCATTTAAAGGCCGATTTTCGCGCGGCTTGGCGATTGCCAGACGAGTGTCAGCTGCGCAATCCCCGACACCTTCGAGCGCTGTCGGTGGCCTGCCAGAAAATGGGCGTCCAGCTGCGAGAGGATGATGCGGTCGTCAAGCTGCTAACCGACGGTAAACGCGTGACCGGCTGGCTTACCGCCCAAGGTGCGGTTTTGACGGCAGATAACTACTGCATTTGTTCCGGCGCTTGGGCGCGCCAATCCTTGGACGAATTGAAGATACCGAATGGCATTTTGCCAGTCCGCGGACAGATGGTTTTGTTTCGCGGACCTCGACCCTTGCTTGGACAAATCGTCAATGAAGGCAACCGGTACTTGGTTCCAAGACGTGATGGTCGGCTGTTGGCCGGCAGCGTGGAGGAAGAAGTCGGCTATGTCTGCGAGACGACGGATATCGCCCTACAAGGGATCCAAGACTGGGCGACTGAACTACTGCCAGCTCTGAAACAGTGCAGCGTCGAAAAAACCTGGGCCGGTCTACGTCCCGGCTCATTTGATGGATTGCCCTACCTGGGGTTAGTGCCCACCACGGAGAACTTGTTCTTGGCAGCGGGGCACTTTCGCAGCGGTTTGCATCTGTCCTGCGGTACCGCCGTGGTCATGGCCGACATGATTGAGGGGCGGCCCGACCGCTTTGATGTGACTCCTTTTCGCGTGGGCCGCGGATAGGATTCGAGGACAACGCCTCGCCGGCTGTTTGTTCGCGCGCCGGAAACTTACCGCTGATAGATGGGCAGCAATCCGCGGTCCAACTGCAATATGATTAGATTGCAAGCGGTGATGTACACGGGGTGAATCTGACGCGTCCAAGAGCCATCGCTTATCTGCTCGTCTACGATGCGATTGTAGAGTCCATCTCGAAACTCCAGCCATTCGTCGTCCCCTTGCCGGTACACCACTTGGCTGTAGTACAGGTATGTATAGTGCCAATGTCCGAAAGCGCTCGCTTCATCGGTCAGTTCATGGAGTTGTTCTCGCGAGTAGCGCAACATGTCCGGGACATGCTTTCCGTCGTAATCACCTGCGTTGTACAGAGCAGCCAGAGCAGCGGCGGTGATCGCCGGTCGGGATGTCCCCATCTGCTTGCTGGAATAGCTGATTCCGCCGTCTTCATTCTTACAGTTGTAGATGTACTCCTTGGCCTTCTCGATGACCTCGGCGGGGACCGCGATGCCCGCGTTGCGACAGCCCCTTAAGCCTTGAACTTGCGTAATTGTCGTCGAGCCTTCATCGTAGTTGGCACCGTCTTTGGCACTGACGTAGCCCCAGCCGCCGGCATCGGTCTGCGCGCTGCAGCAAAACTCCACCGCGCGATTCAGCACGTCGATCAACTCAACACGCCGATCTTCGTATCCTTCTTCGCCCAACACTTGACTGAGCATCAACATGGCAAATCCGTGACCGTAGGTATATCGACTGTCGGTGGCAGGATCACCAATCAGTCCGTTAGGCCGGCATTTGCTAATCAGAAAGTCGGCGCAGCGCGCAATCTGCTTGGCGTAAGGCCCTTGAGTGGTCGTGGAACCCGAACAGATCAGCGCCGTTCCGGCCAACGCCGCCAGCGCCGTGTGATATGGCGGGGTGTTCCATTGCCCCCGAGTATTCTGTTCCCGCGCCAGGTAGTCGAGCCCCGCTCGGATGGCCTGTTCCCAGCGAGGATCCGAGCGAAGTCGATTCCCGTACGCTCGACCGGATGAACACGAGAGTCCAGCTGTTGCCATGGTGGCCGCAGCCAACCAATTGCGACGGTTCAAGGGTTTCATAGTGGCACCAGTGTAAGTCGGCCCTGTGTGAAGTTAGGCCGTGTCGATTAGCCATGTGTAAATCTAGGTAATCTTCGGCGGTGACCCAGTATATGCTAGATGACGGAATCCGCGAAACACGACTCCCATCCACGCTCCCAGCTGTGTCCCCGACTTTTGCTCGTCCATCCGCGATGCAGGCCGTGTCCCCGACGTTTGCTGGAATTTGAAGCCCGGCTATCCGGGGACACCCACTCCTCACCACCTGGTAATCTTGGACAAACAGGCAATTTGCAAGTCTAGGGACACACGCTGTTTGGCCAGATCAAGCCGGGGACACTCAACTTCCTGAGGACTGACCAGTACATGTGTGTCCCCAAAAACCTGGGCGCTTCTGGCCGCCAATGCAATCGGGGACACTCACCTTCGAGCGACGCGATCGGGGACACTCAGCTTCGTGGGGAATTCCAATCACGTGTGTGTCCCCAGTTGCTCCTCTGCCCATTTGCTTCTCATGACGTGTGAGCGACGCGATCGGGGACACTCAGCTTCGTGGGGAATTCCCGTCACTTGTGTCCCCAGTTGCTCCTCTGCCCATTTGCTCCTCATGACGTGTGTGTCCTCCAGACAAGCGACTAAATCCACGCAATCCACCCAAAGACACCGAACCACCCACTCAACTCGCCACCCCCAAACCACCTAAATCCATCCGACACAGAGTTGTTTGATGGTGTCCCCAAGCTGCACGGAGTTGTTTGGTGAGTGTCCCCCAACTGCAGTCGCAAACAACTGCCCGAGCTGGATCCACAACGGAGTTCACTGGTCTTCAGTGCGTTGTTGGATCTCGCTGATGGCAGACCTGACAAGACCGGGAGCCCGCTTGTGATCGGGATTCAACTCGAGGATATCGCGGCCAAGTCGCAGGACTTCGAGCCAATGCTGTTCCTGCTGGTGAGTGATCGCTATGTGCCACAGGGCGTCGCACTGTTCCGCTTCGTCGGCGGCAGCTCCGGCCCAGGCCTGACCCCATTTGCGAGCCTGCGTCCAGCGTCCCGCGTTGACGAGCGTTATAGTGAATACTCGCAAGTGCCGAGGCCGCACACTGTCAGGATCAATGTACTGCGCTGCCCGCGAGTAAGTGTTTTGGTTGGCTTCCCGCTCATGATGAAAACTGAATGCCAGCGAAATCGCGGTCGTGAATAGCCCCTTCCAAGCAAAGCTCTGCGAGTCGTTTAGGAATCCGCGGCTCTCGGTCGCTAGGAGGTACAGTTCTTGCGCACGCTCCAAACGCTCAATCGACGCTTCCTGTGGAGTTTCGGGCAAACCGACTCCGGCCAGATAAATGTCTGCCAACAAATTCATCAGTGACGCGTCAGGATGGATGTCAATCAGCTGCTCGAGCGCCTCAGTACCCAACTGGGCTGACTGACTGTTCAGCGCAGCAATTTGTTTGGGAAGGGTCTGAAACGCAGACGCGATTTTGGGGGGAAATCGCCATCCATGCCGGCCAATCAATGGACCGTAGTGACGCTCAAAATCCCGACTCAACTCGTCCAGCTTGGCGGTACTCAGTTCGGACAGTCCGTCGTCGATGGGAAACGCGTGCACGACATGACGAACCAGTTTGCAGAAGTCGCGCCACTGCTGCCGTTCGCTAACATACAGTCCGCTGTCTTCGATCAATTCATGCGCCTGATCGGATTGGTCCAACGCCGAGCGTACGAGGCTCTCCATCAGCAAGAACTCTTGATCCTTCGGAAACAACTGGCGGGCAGTATTGAGCTGCGTCATGGCCTCGTCAAATCGAGCTAAAGACACCAACATGATGACTAGCATGCGCCGCGAACGATGGTGATAGGGCGCCAGCTCAACGGCTTGCTTGAAGTTGAGGACGGATTCCTGCGAACGCTCGGCCAACATACCCAGCGCGTAGTTGCGATCGGCGGCCGAAAGCTGGCCAATCTCACTCGATTCAGTCGCCGCGTCGACCGCCATTTGGAATCGCTCTAACGCATCACCAAACTGCGCACGCCCTTCCAAGTTCAGCTCGGCTTGCCATAACCAACTGGCTGGACAGTCCGCCCATGGGCTCCCAGACGCCAGTACAGTTGTCAATTGCTCTTCCGCCTGGGGAATATCACGCAGTGCGACATAAGCTTCAACCAGTTGCAAGCGCAACCGATGCGGATCGGCGGCTCCGCGTTGCAAGCTGGCGCGAAAGTGCTCGATGGCCACCGCGTAATCTCCGCGCGACATGGCCAAACGGCCAGCGTCCGCCGATGCCTGAGCCAGCAGCACTTCCGTCTGCTGCTCGGCTTGTTGGGCGCGGTCTCGTTCCCGACGTACTTGCCACAACTGAGACAACACACCTGACGAGAACGCCAATAAACAGATCACGCCCAACGCCAACCCAGCCACGGCGGGGCGCCTCCGGGACCACTTAACGACGCTTCCGAGCCAACCCGCCGGCCTGGCCATAATCGTCTGTCCCGCCAAATAGCGGCCCAAATCTTGCTCAAGCTCGGTAGCCGATCCATAGCGGCTGCGCACGTCCTTCTCGAGACATTTCAAAATGATCGTCTGCAAATCGATGTCGACGGAGGAATTCAACTTACGAGGCAGCGGGGGTTCACGCGAAAGCACTTGTCGAATCACCTGCGCCGTAGTCCCTTCGAAGGGCAATCGCTGGCAGACGAGTCGAAACAGCACCGCTCCTAGACTGTAAATGTCACTGCGCGGATCACCTTGCCAACTCTTTCCTTCCGCCTGCTCCGGCGCCATGTACGCAGGAGTGCCAACGACGTCACCTTCCATGGTTAGCTGCAGGCTGGCGTCCCGCACGTGCGCCAGGCCAAAGTCAACCAGCAAGGGCGTTGTGCCTTCGAGCATGATGTTGGCTGGCTTGATATCCCGGTGGACAATGCCACGGCTGTGCGCCAGCGCT
>JANQOL010000477.1 GCA_028289675.1 Pirellulaceae bacterium | reverse complement strand
CTTTGTCCCGCGGCCCATCGGCTGACGAACGCCTACGTCTACTGACCCTGATTGCGGAGGCTGATCGAGCGGGAGTTCCGCGCCGTGAAAGCTACGAAGATCTGATGTGGAGCGTCCTTACCAGCCGGGAATTTTTGTTCGCACACTAGCGGACGCAAGTGCATTGATAGTCGCAATCTCACAGCACGAAATCTTGTTGCAGAATGTTGGCCATAAACGCTGGAGAGCGCAGCGGTGCGAGTGAATCCATAATGCGCACGTTGATGTTGATGCGGCACGCAAAAAGCGACTGGTCACAGCCGGGCTTGTCGGACTACGAGCGTCCCTTGAATGCCAGAGGACGCCGCACAGCTCCCATGATGGCAGAGCAATTGCAACGAGAGGGATTTTCGGCGGACATCATTCTGGCCAGCTCCGCGGTGCGAGTCCAAGAGACGGTTCAGCTACTCCAGCACCGTTGGTCGACCGAGACTGAAGTCCTGAGCGAGCAGGCCCTGTACCTGGCTAGTCCCCAGGAGCTGATCGACCAGATTCACAGTTTGCATGACGACTGGCAAAACGCCTTGCTGGTGGGTCACAATCCCGGCCTATGCGCCTTGGCCTGCCATCTGGCGGAGGACAATTTGGAGATGCCCACGGCCGCCATTGCCATTTTTCAATCAGAAACACCCGTGTGGCGAAACAGCATCGCTGCCACCGATTGGAGCTTGGCGGCCCACTGGAAGCCTAAAGAACTGAACCTCGGATAGGACCGGTAGATCACGCGGGCTACGATCGGCTGAAGCACGTTCTTGCAGTCACCTGGCGAGGCGTGCCCGCCGGAACCCCTGGCGCCAGCAATATGACTTCGTCAGATATGACTTAATTGACGCAACTGCTTAACCGGCGAAACAGCCCCAGCCTGCGAAGCAGACTGGGGCTGTCGTTGTGGGAACGTTGGCGAGATCTGCAGCACAGCCAATTATTCGGGGACGTCGATATGTTCGACGCTGGCTGCTTCGCGTAACTTGTTCAACGCTCGCGCCTCGATTTGTCGAATGCGTTCCTTGGTGACGCCCAATTCGGCACCAACTTCTTTCAACGTCAGAGGCTCGTGACTGTGATCAAGTCCGAAGCGGCGGATGATAATCTGCTGCTCGCGGTGATCCAATTTGTTCAGAATCACGCTGATTTGATTCTCGCGCTGCTTCTGAGCGATCTCCTGCGCAAAGTGATCTCCCCGCGTGTCTTCATGTGCCATGAAGACTTCTTCGCCGGTCGTTCGAAAACGGTCCTTGTGCTTGAACTCGTCGGGAATGGACCGAGCGAAGTTCTTCATGATGGCCCAACTCGCGTACGTACTGAATTTGTTTCCGCGAGCGAAGTCGAATTTCTCGACCGCGCGGAACAGCGACATATTCCCGTCGCTGACCAGTGCAAAGAAGTCATCCGAACTCTTCATGTGCCGTTTAGCGATGGAGACCACCAAGCGCAGATTGGCTTGCACGATCTGGTTCTTGACGTCCACCGAGGCTTGATAGAGCTCTTCGATTTCATCCATCAGGCCCACTTTAGGATCTGCCGGGTCCAGCGTATCCCGCAATTGCCCCGCGCGAAACTTGAGGTAGTTCATCTTGCGGAACAAGTGATACTCTTGTTCACGGGTCAACAGTTGCACGTCGTAGAGCGACGCCAAATACGTTGGCAAACCGCTAGGAGCGCGAACCTTGCGTGGCGGAATGATCGCCTCGGGTAAATCTCCTAGGATTTCCTTCTGCAGCTTGACCGTTGCTTTTTCGAACGTCTCGTTGGGAATGAAATCCAGAGGCAATTCCATAATTGTCTTGGCACGCTGCCCATTCAATATCTGAACGATCGCGCTGCGCGACCGCGAATATTGACGCGTCAACGTGTTGATGCCGACGCCGCGCTGATACTGTTCAAAAATGGCCAGTTTATCGGCATCGGTCAGCGTAGGCCGCGACTCGGGGAACACGGCTTGGTCCGGATTCTTGCGGTCGTGGTTCTTCAGCGTGTAACGAATCGTTTCGACACTGCGGCGCTGCGCCTCGGCTACCTGCCGAGAAACCTCCGACAGATTCGCTCCTGTCGCCGCGATGGCCCGCGCTCGTTCGATGATCTCGGCGCGCTCGTCATTGGACAGTTGACTGAACCGCTCGCCGCGCTTCACACGGTCGCGATTTCGGGCCACGAATCGTTCCACGCTGCTGTGCAGGAATCCGACGCGTTTGCGCCCGTCGCACAGGAATCGGCGGCTGACCAACCCTTGATCACGCCAGCGGGAAATGGTCTTGGTCGACACATTGAACATCCGACTCAAGTCGTCGACCGTATGAACTGGCTCTTGAGCTTCTTCGACGCGCAGGTTCAGCGAATCGGTGACGTCTTCGACGAACAAGCGGAGGTCGTGCGCAGCTTCCTCGCCACGGACCATCTTGCGCGAATTCTCTTCAGGTCGAAAATCGGTGACCCGGAAGTAAATGAACTCATATGGGTAATCGCGGGTCAGATCCAGTTCGCTAAGCAGGCGTTCGGCCCGCTCAGCTTGTTCCAGACGGCGACCACGCGGTGCGAAGCGGACTTGTTGATCCCGTAGTTCTCGAATCAAAGCGATGCGGTAATCTTGATGCATCGTTATCACCTTTCCCTGCATGCGAGAGAGTATCATTCAATCCTTGCGGTTTCCGACCGCCGACACTCTACACGCGGCTGGGTTGAGGCCCCCTTCCTAGGGTCCTGCAAAACTCTGCCAAACATGGACAGCGATGTTTGCCAACCAGGTCCGCGATACTCTAGCTTAACATCTATCCCCCACATGTATTACGTTGGGGCCCTAGGCTGTAGTTCGCTGAAAGCCTGCGGCTGTTGGCTCCTATCTAGTAGGACGCTATCGCTGCCGGTTTCCTTACTAGGATGCAAAACAAGGGCCATTTGTTCGATTTCCTGGATTTCATGTCACCCTTTCAGCGCAACTCATTTGAAACAAAGGACTTACCTACAAACCACACCAACTGTCCGGCGGCCAATTTTTTGGACATTTTGTAAGAGCAACCGCCGCTTTTGCAAAACTGACACTTGCATTCTCATTTCGAGACACGGCCTTCCGATTGGTAAGCTGTGCGGGGTGAGGGAGACAAGCTGTTTGCAGCAATCGTAGGATGCCGATGACATCGACGCGTGGCCCGCGCCGCCGCTCTGTATGTCTTTCGATCTCTTGCACGCGAACCATCAAGCAATGGAGTGCCC
>JANQOL010000466.1 GCA_028289675.1 Pirellulaceae bacterium | reverse complement strand
AACTAGCGTTGCTCAACCGGCTACGGCGGACGAACTGCAGCATGGTCAGCAACCAGCGAGCAAGCTGGTCGTTCCGCCGGCCGAGTTGTCGCGGCCCATTCGTTCTCAACGGAACTTCGTGCTGAGAACCGTAGATGGCGTTGCGATCAAAGCCGATTGCTTTCGGCCCGCGGACGACCATCGATATCCACTGGTGTTGATGGTGCACGGCGGGGCGTGGACGGCTGGCAACAAATGGGATTTGGTTGATCATGCCAGGGAATTGGCACAAGCCGGCTACGTGGCCCTGTCGATCAACTATCGGTTGGCTCCCAAGCACACGATTGACGACCAAATCGATGATTGCCGATTCGCTCTGCAGTGGGCACGTGAGCATTCCGAACATTGGCAAATGGACACCTCACGCATTGGTTTATGGGGGTATTCGGCGGGCGCCCATCTGGTAGCCATGGTAGCGCTGGCCCCCGCTGGAGGACCGTCCGAACAGTCGCCTCGGCAGCTCTCAGGTGATTCGACGGCCGGCACAAAACCGCAGTACGAATCGTCCATCCGCGCGGTTGTCGTAGGAGGCGCACCCTGCGAGTTTTCGTTCGTGGGCGAAACTAATTTCTTCGTCGCCTATGCGTTTGGGGCCACACGTCGAACCCAGCCTGAGGTGTACCGAAGGCTGTCGCCAATTGAGTATGTCAGGCCAGATGCTCCTCCGTTTTTCTTTTTCCACGGATCCGCCGACATGCTGGTTCCCGCGTCCAGTAGCCGGTCGTTGTTCGACAAACTGCAGATAGCGGGCGTGGAGTCCCATTACCATCTGGTGGAACGACGAGGACACTTGCTCACGTTTCTTGACGTCGATGCGCGACGCCGTGCTATCGGCTTTTTGAATCGGCATCTCCAGGAAGACAAGTAATGCTGCCTCGCGAGGAATATGTCGAGCAAGCGTATTTTTTCCGCATCCTCTTAGACCGCATCGGACAAAGCATCCCGCTGCAGGATCTAATGGCTCAGACGAAGTATGAGCTGTTGGCGACCACCAAACTGCCGATGGCCATCGATCTGATGTTGGGTGAACTCAAGCACCACGGTCAGATGAGTACCGGGATGCGAATGCTGACTCACTACTTCCAAGCCTTCCAGACGTTTTTGATGGCGGAAGCGGAGTTGGACCACGGTAAGTTCGACTATCGGACGGCGCTGCAGATCTTGAGAGCGGAGTCCGAATATCGCAGTTTGGAAAAACTGAATCCGCAGGGTCTGTTCTTTTTTCAGTTCGAAGCCATTTCCCGGAATCGCTTGAACTACGACCGAGGGTTGCTGGCGATGTCGCAGGATGCGGTTTTTGACAAAGAGTGGAAGGACTGGGTTTTGATTGTACGGCGACAACTGGGATTAGTGGACTTGGCGGACCTCATCTATGTTCGCAGCCAGCATTACCAAGATCGACGTAGCCGCTTCAACGATTGCGAACCCGAAGCGCCGATCCTGTTCGGACAGCCAGAGGGCCGGATCGCATTTGCCAATCGCGGCAAGGACCCCTTGTTCCTATTCGCGGCCATGCAAAGGCACTTGGGCTATCCGGCCGTGCCAAGGCTGGATCCCGTCGATCCACTGCCACAGTTGGTTCCCCAACTGCAGCGGCGCATCGAACGGTTAGAAGCCCGGCTCAAGCTGCTGGAAGAAGAGGAGCAGGGTGGGATCGATATCACCAAGTTCTACGAAGGCGGCAAGATTCCCGACCCCGGTGACGATCTATTGGGTTAGCGGACTGGCACGTCTCAGATCCCGAAAAATCCCGATCTTCCGGTCTTGCGTACGATACGGTTTGTTCGTGCTGGTCTGGTGACGTTTTCCCGTTAGGCCACAGATGGCTATACTAATGCAGACAGCGCGGCCGAATGGCGTCCAAGATGTGGTGGCTAAACGCCCACAAGGGACGCTCGGCCATTGACGTTCACGACCGAATCGCACCTATTAGTTCAAACCCCAGTGTGCTTGGCCATGTTACAGCATGAAAAATCTCAGCGCAAATTACTGCTCGGCGCGGACGGTCGAGAGAAGATGAGAGCCGCGGGCAAGTTTAATGCGCGCCTGATGGATACCGTCCGACAGCATGTTCGTGATGGCGTTACGACGGCAGAATTGGACCAGGTCGTGCATCAGTTCACCATTGACCACGGGCACACGCCCGCCACCTTGGGATACCTCGGGTTTCCCAAGAGTTGCTGCACCAGTATCAACGACGTCATTTGTCATGGAATTCCAGACGACACGCAATTGCGTGATGGTGATATCGTCAACATCGATCTGACCAGCGTCGTTGACGGCTGGCACGGTGACCAGTCGGAGACATTTATCGTGGGCGGAGCAAGCGAGGAAGCGGTGGCCGTCACCCAGGCCGCCTTTGACTGCATGCATCTGGCCATCAGTGCCATCCGGCCCGGCAGCGTCGTCAGTGAAATTGGCGACGCCATCGTGGCGGAAGCCCACGCGCGTGGTTTCTCAGTGGTCCGAGAGTATGTGGGGCACGGTTTGGGGAAGTCGTTTCATCAGCCCCCCAACATTCCGCATTTTCCCGATCGTAAATCCAAGCAACAACGTTTATTGCCCGGAATGTGCTTTACCATCGAGCCCATGATCAATGCTGGAACGCGGTTTACGCGCTTGGACAAGCAAGACGGTTGGACCGTTCGCACGCGAGATACTCGACTGTCTGCGCAGTTTGAGCATTCCATTCTGATGACTGAAGACGGTCCCGAGATCCTGACCTTGACCGAAGATGGACCTCAACGCGGTCACAAGTTCTAGCACAATGTGTCGAGTTTTCGGCCCGAACGCTAAATGGTGCTAGTGAGATTGTGTTTCGTGACACTGTTTAGCAGTCAGACGCAGGCGTACTTGGCTTACAGTATGTACGCCTGCGGCTGACTGCTAAACAAAACATCAAAGCTTTTGCCACCTGCTGGTTGTTGCGACCACTCGCACTAGCCGCGGCGCCAGGCCAGCCCGTGGATCACCTTCAGTGCTCCCAGAGCGTCGCCCAGACTCAGTTTGCTCTGCCCACTCAAACGCGTTTCGAATTGAATCGGCACCTCGGCAAGCCGCGCACCACGGCGATGCAGAGCAACCAATATTTCTTCCAGGAACCCATAGCCTGGACAAGTCAATTGGTCAAAGTCCAGCCGTTTGAGCACATCCGTGCGATAACAACGGAACGAGCCGCTGCAATCGCTGATGGGTAGACCCAGAACGCGTGTCGCGTAGACGTTCAAACAACGGCTGATCCAGCGTCGATGCCATCCCAGTCCGGCAAAACCGCCGCCTTGCACGTAGCGGGAGCCTACGGCCACGTCCGTCGTGGCTTGTTGGCAGCTGGCCAACATTGCCGGGGCAGTGGCTGGATCATGGCTGCCGTCCGCGTCCAGATTCAATAGAAATTGATAATCGCGCTCCAGGCACCACAGGAATCCGGCTCGCAGTGCGGTGCCCAAGCCCGTTTTGGCGCTGCGCAGCATCAGGTGGAT
>JANQOL010000435.1 GCA_028289675.1 Pirellulaceae bacterium | reverse complement strand
GGAAAACGACTACCCGACGGAAAGTACACGCTGTGCCTGGAAGTAGCTCGGGAGCATGGCACCTATCAGATCATTCGCGAACCTCTGGTCTTGGATGGCAAGCCTATCAAAGACAAGAGGTTCGCGAATGATCTGATAGGTGCCATGCTCCCGAGCTACTTCCAGGCACAGCGTGTACTTTCCGTCGGGTAGTCGTTTTCCGGCGTTGTCGGTGCCATCGAATACCGCCTGGTATTCCCCGGCTCCGCGCGTCGCCCCGGCAACCGTTTCGAGAAGATCTATCTCTTCGACGACTTTGCGCAGCCGATCATTGCGGTACCAACGTGTCAGGTCGCGGTGCCAGCGCGGTCCGGGTTGTTCTATTTGCAGCCACAGGATGGCTGTCTTTACCGGAAATCCATCCTTGTCTTCCAACCAGACGGCCACGTAAGGACGGCGATAACGCTCTCCCTTGGCTCGCAACAACGTAAAGTCGACGATCAGCCCCTGCAACTTCTCGGACTTCGTGTCTTGCTGCGAAATCAGCCGCTGACGCGTTGGTTCTGCCGGCCAGCCATCGGAGCATAGAACTCCGCCATCATGCAGTACCAAGGAGCATTCAACCTGCGGCAAGCTGGCTACCAATTCCAGGCCGAGCTCAGCTGGCATGACTGACAATGCGGTTGCCAGGGCATCGGCGTCAATCGCATGTTCAGCGATAACCGAGGCACTCAGAATATGGTCGACGGGTAAGCCGCTACGAGGGTCAATGATGTGGGAATAGCGACGCCCCTGAATTTGGTATCCGCGTCGATAGTTCCCGCTGGTGGCCAGCGCCACATCTTGATCGATGCGAATTCGTGATAATGGCGCTGCGTTTTCGGACGGGTCCTTAGGATCGGTAATAGCGACCTGCAGTGGGATCTCCCCCGATTTTCTTAGGTCGCCGCCAATGTTGACGCATGCACCGCGAATGCGAGTGTCAGCCACAAGCGTCTCGACGACTCGATCGAGAATGTAACCTTTGGCGAGACCATCTAGTGAAATTGCGGCAGGTGTCTTCCAAAGGAAGCCACGATCTGTCAGCGCATAGGGTGCTTGTTCCAGCGTCGAGGCGAGTTGTAATCGCTCGGCCGTGGACGGCAACTGGTGAGCAGCGGCTGCCGTCCGCCACAGCGCGTCAAAACCACTGGCCCGAACATCAAATGCCCCTGAGGTCAGCTGTCGCCAATGCTCCGCTCGCCTCAACACGGTACCTAGATCGTTTGAAACCGGCATCTCTTGGTCGACCGTAGCGGAACGACACAATCGTTTCAGCTCCGAATCGTCAGCATGATTGCTCAAGACGGAGCGCAGACGGTCGATCTCCCGCAGCGCTAGCGTTTCACCGGACCGAGCAATGGCCTGGGACTCGCAAACGACCGAGATTTCACACGAGGTACCGAGCACGCGTTCGTGGTGGAACGTGAACACTTCCGCCGAAACCTGTGGCGATGTCAGCAGGAGCGCGGCGATGAACCCGAGTTTGGCAAGTCTCATGGTGGAGGTCTCTGAAGGACAAATTTCTTGGTCAGCAACAATTCGAACCGATCGGGGCATTCTGCGTGCACGCTCGGAAGAGGCCAGTGCGAAGACTCGCCCGAAACAGGAAACTGGCCGCCGCCGATGCTCGCACCGGGCAGCCGTTTCGACTGGCCCTCGCTAATTGGACTGAGCGGCTTCCAACTGGCGCCGGGCTTCGTCGGCAAACTGACGAGCTCGTTCCGCCGCCTGTTGGGCGTCTTCGGCAGCCTCTTCAGCTCGAGCGACAATGGCTTCCAAGCTGGCACGCGCGTCCGTCGTGGCCTCGGTGGCTTTCGCTGGTGCCGCATCATCTGACGCATCAGCCGACGCTGCCTCCTGTTCGCTCTCGGCCCGCGCCTTCAGCTCCGCCTTGGCCTCTTCGAACGATAGTAGGCCATCATTGTCCTTATCACCGGCCTTAATCAAGCTGACCATGCGTTGCCCCAACTCCGCGACGCTCAGCTTGCCGTCCTTGTTCGTGTCCTTGCGAATCATCATCTTCGCGGTTTCTTCCGAACTGTCTCGATTTCCGCGGCGGGTAAAGCTCATGCCTTGCACCGCTTCCGGCACGGCCATTGGCGCAGGATCCAACAGAACAAAATTGGCCAGCCCGTCGGTGTCCTCGTCGACGCCATAAAACAACAGCCTGTCGTTCAAGCCAAGCATCGACATCGATGCGGGAATACCCGGCAATGAGTCCGCCATGGTCTGCCACTCGCCAGTTTCCAAGTCGTAGACTTCCAGTGAAGTAGCGGGTGAAAAGTGTCCACTAGCATTGGTGAAGCCGCCGAACAGGTAAAGCTTGCCATTGGCGGCAGCTAAACTAGGGAACACACGTGCCACGCTGGGCGGGGCGATGTGGCTCCAAGTCCGCTTCTGAAAGTCGAAGACGTCCACGGTGTCGGCGATTTTCATGCCGTCTGCCAGCCCTCCGACCATGTAGTAGTGATTTTTCAGCACGGCTCCGCCGTGAGACCGGCGTGGTGTGGGAGTCGAGATGTCGGCCAACGGCGCGATAGGCGTTTCATCTCCCCACCAATGCAACACGTCAGTGGACAGGCCAGCACTTCGTCCAGCGCTGCCGGCGAACATCCAGATAGCATCGTCATGGGTGGCGGCTGAGAACATGGACCGAGGCTTGGGCAGAGATTGGGCAGTCGCCTGCCAGGTTTGGGCCCCCGGATCGTACTGGTACAGTGACTCCAGATATTGCATCTTATCTTCGCCGGGCCCGAGTCCTCCGGCGACCAAGATCGATTTGTGCTCGCTAGTTTGGCGATTCAAGACGGCAACACCACTTTGCATCGCTGCGGGCATGTCGGGCAGTCGCTCTACGGCTTGGTTGCCCACGTCAAAGACAAACGCTTCGTCCACGAACGCTTCCGAGGAAAAGTCGTGGGCTTCGCGGCTGGCGTTGCCGCCAAAGGCGTACAGCTTTCCGCCGTCTAGCACTAGCGCTTGACTGTGTTTGGCTCGGCCAGAGAATTCAACCGACCAGCTCATCGTCTTGGGTGTCTCGCTTTCGGTGGACGAGATCGAAAGCGACTCGACAACGCTGGTGCGTCCGAGAGAACCGGTACCACCTAGCGCAATCAATCGGCTTTCATCCAACGGCAGCAATCGCAGGAACATGCGCGGGAACATGAGGCGATTGGCTGGCTCCCAAGATGACCCGTCTTTGCCCAGCCGGTACACGACGCCGGAACCACCCGTGACGTACAAGTTCCCGCCAGTGGCAAACGCCGATGTTGCGAATCCGGCAGTGGAACTGTCCGAAGGCAATTCTGGACCTTCGCTCCACTGGCTGGAGGCCGGATCAAAAACTGAGACTTGCTTGGAGATGCCGCGCTGCTGGATACCGCCAATGGCATATAGCTTGCCATCATGGGCTGCCACGGAAAGTGCCCTCGTGACGTAGCCTGGTCCAGCGATGGACTGCCAGCCGGATTCGGGCTGGTCCAAATCGAAACGCAAAATGTCCTCGTGCCACTCGGCGTCGCGTGATGATTCACCTTGAAGATTCCATCCGCCAACCACATAGACGGAGCGACCCACGACGGCTGCGTCTAAGGATGAGCGTGACTTGGGCAACGGTGCCAACGACTCCCAGGTATTTGTCGACACGTCGTACCGGGCAAAGTGAGTGGTGGAGTTGAAGTTGGTTTCGGAGTCCGTACCGCTATTCAAAAACGACAGCCCCGCCACGCGGTACAGGTACTCTCCGTCGCTGACGAGCGCGACACTCTGAGCCGGCTCGTGCATGGCCAGTTCTTCCCACTGCGCCTCAGGGTCGTCGAATTTCAGGCGTCGAAAATGATTGACAAGCAGATCCTTGCCAAATCCATGCGCGACACCACTGTGGCCGCTGAAGACGTACAAGTATTCGCCTTGTACGGCAGCACCAAAACTGGTGAGCGGCTCTGGCAGCGGAGTGTGTAACTTGGCAACGGCAGCGCCGGGTGCGGAAACTGGTTTCCCGGGCGTAGCCGTAGAGTCTTCCGCCAACGTCAAACCGCACAGACAGACAATCAGTATGCAAGCCAAAAAGGTTACGCGTTTCATTTTCAAGCCTTCCAAGAACTAAAACCAGATTGTTGCGGAAGTTTACTTCGAGTCCGTCGTTTCATGATCTTCGGGATCGAAAAAGGTCAGCGTGTAGTAGTGCATCGTGGCCTCGTACTCTTCACCGTCTAGCTTACCGCCATCGTCGCCAAGGGTTTGTCCGAACATGATTCCATTGAGACCATCCTCAACTTCCTTGTCCGTGAACGATACCTTGCCCTGCTCATCGGTCTTGGCCACGGCCTCTTCGTGTCCATCTTTGCAGTACAAATGGACTTCGATGCCAGCCAGGGGCTTACCCTCCCAGGTCACGTACAAATCGACGCCCTTGTCGGTGTCGACTAATTGAGTCCCATACGCGGCCTTGGTTGACTTCTGGCCACTTGACGAAGAATCGTCCCGCGCCGTCGGGAGACGTCCATGCACGTGTTCCGCGCAGTACTGCAGGCGGTTGCCATGGTAAATGCCATAGGTGATTTGCGTCGTCAGGCGACTGCCTTCAGCCACATCGGCTTTGGATACCATACCCACAAACTGCTCGCTTTCGACTTGGCCCAGCTGCAGCTTCTGCGGGCCCTTCGGCGACTTGGTTTGGATCTTTGCGGTGGTTAGCGCCTCGGGCATTTTGTAGGTGCGATCGGCCATGTTCTCGCCGAAGAACAACGCTGCCTTGCCATCTTCATTGACGATTAACCAAGGAAAGTGCGCCGTAGCCGGGGATGCCATGGCAATGAGACCGAGCAGGGTTGAGATCTGAAGTGCTTTCATGGTTCTGCCTGGATGTGAATGGGTTTGAAATGATGGAGTTTGGAATACTGGAGCAACTTGCAGGATATGAGCTGTTTGCGCTTCGCCAACTAATTCGCCTTGACTGCGTACAGTTGATCTCCACGACGCATGATCA
>JANQOL010000426.1 GCA_028289675.1 Pirellulaceae bacterium | reverse complement strand
TCCTCGGGGACAAACGCCGACTACGAATTCCTGCCCTCCGCCGAGTCCATTCTGGAGGAGGTGGTGCCAGCCAGCTTTCGGGCCAAGGTGTTCAAGTGTTTTCTGGACGCAGCCGTCAGCGAACAAATTGCCCGGATGGTGGCCATGAAGAGCGCCACCGAAAATGCCGGTGAGATCATCAAGCAGCTGTCCATGACCTTCAATCGGGCGCGGCAGTCCAAGATCACCCAGGAAATCATGGAGATCATCGGGGGCGTTGAGGCACTCGAGAATTAGACGATTTTATTTGCAGGTGCCCGGGCTGAACGATTTGCACACCTAATCCTGGGCCGCGCCGGCAGACTACCGAGCGAAGCGCACTTCGCCATCAACACGCAAACCAGCTACAACACACACGCCAGCTAGAAAAGATCCAAGTAAGGGTTAACTGATGTCGACTGCTACCGAACAAAATGTGGGACGTATCACCCAAGTGATCGGCTCGACTTTTGACGCTGAATTCTCCGAAGACTCACTGCCGCCCATTTACAACGCGGTCAAAATCAAGACCAGCGACAAGGGCATCGACATCGACTTGACCGGTGAGATCCAGCAGCACTTGGGCGGCGGTCGCGTCCGCTGCGTTGCTTTGGGGAGCACCGAAGGCTTGCAACGAGGCTTGGATTGCATTGATACCGGCAAGCCGATCTCGGTACCGGTCGGCAAGGCCACCTTGGGACGCGTGTTTAACGTGCTGGGAGAAGCCGTCGACAAACGTGGCGACGTCCAGGCAGACGACCACTGGCCCATTCACCGCGACGCTCCCACAGTCGACCAACTCTCGACCAACACGGAAGTCTTCGAAACCGGCATCAAAGTGGTGGACCTGCTGACCCCGTTCGTGCGTGGTGGTAAGGCGGGTCTGTTCGGTGGAGCCGGATTGGGCAAGACCGTGATCCTGACCGAATTGATCGCGCGGATCGCCAGTGCTCACGGGGGTTACTCGGTCTTCGCTGGCGTCGGCGAGCGAACACGTGAAGGAACGGACTTGTGGCTGGAAATGCAGGAGACGGAGATCGGCCAAACGGGCAGAAACGTGATCGAACAAACCTGCATGCTGTTTGGACAAATGAATGAACCGCCAGGCTCCCGTTTACGCGTTGCCTTGGCCGCGCTGACGATGGCGGAGTACTTCCGGGATTCCACCGGAGCGGACACCCTGCTGTTCGTCGACAACATCTTCCGGTTTTCTCAGGCTGGTTCCGAAGTTTCGGCACTGTTGGGTCGGATGCCGTCCGCGGTGGGATATCAGCCCACGCTGGCCACCGAGATGGGAGCCCTGCAAGAGCGAATTACGTCGACCAAGAGCGGGGCCATTACGTCTGTACAAGCGGTTTACGTACCGGCGGACGACCCGACGGACCCCGCTCCCGCGACCGCTTTTGGCCAGTTGGACGCGTTCATCTATCTAGAACGCTCCATCTCAGAAAAAGGAATCTACCCCGCCATCGATCCCTTGGCGTCCAATAGCCGAATCCTGGATCCACAGTACGTCGGAGAACGGCACTATACGATCGCACGCCGCGTGCAAACCATCTTGCAACGCTACCGCGAGCTGCAGGACATCATCGCGATTCTCGGCGTCGATGAATTGAGCGAAGACGACAAGATGGTCGTGCATCGTGCTCGACGTATCGAACGCTTCCTGTCCCAACCCTTCCTCGTCGCGGAGAAATTCATCGGCCGGCCCGGTGAAATCACGACGATCGACGACACGATTCGCAGTTTTGAAGAACTGTGCGATGGCAAATGGGATCACCTGCCCGAAGAAGCCTTCATGTATGTTGGCGGTATCGATCAAGCGGAAGAGCAAGCCAAGCGGCTGGCCGAGAAAGTCAAATAAGTCGAAGTGGCCAGCGAGCCTTGTTGCCAGCAAACCTTGGATCGGCGGTTGAATTGTTATGAGTGATATCCAATGCGTGGTCGTAACGCCGGAATGCACCGAACTGGACGTGCAAGCCCAGTCGGTTACGGTTCCCATGTTCGATGGTGAAATGGGCATTCTCGGCGGCCACAGTCCACTGGTTGGCCGCTTGGGATTCGGCGTTCTCCGGATTAAGACTTCCGGCCCAGAAGAGCGTTACTTTGTCGAGGGTGGATTGATCCAGGTACTGTCGGACGTGGTTTCGATTCTGACCGACAAACTGGTGCCAATCAGTGAAGTCACTTCGGCCGACGCCGCGGAGGCCATGCAGGCTGCCCAGGACATGCCGGTTGGTCAACCCGAACTCGCGACCGCCCGCGACAAGGCGCTTCAACGTGCTCGTGCCATGGCGCGCGTCACGCAATCGTGATCATCGCAGGTCCAGGGCACATATTGCGCCCTGACTCCGTGATCCACCCAGCGCGGCCAGTGAGGTGACCGCATGGCGGCCTCCCGACGAGAGACATTGCTATTGGCCGCGCTCTTGTTGGGCTGTTTCGTGACTCTGTTCGCACCGGGGCTGCTTCGCTCCGAAGTCCCCGCCTTTCGCGACGCCTACCACTTCTATTACCCACAAGCAGTCTGGCTGGACCAACAGGCCGAGCGTGGTGAGTTGTTTCCTGGCTGGAATCCGCAATCGGGGCTGGGTACCTCGGTTCCCGCGCAAGCATCTAGCGGGCTGTACTACCCGCTACGAGTCTTGTGGCTCGTCCCAGGATTGAGTGTCGCCCAAAGACTCTCGTTAGTCATCGTCACCCATTTGGTCATCGCGGCCATGGGCATGAGTTGGGCGGCCGCGCGGCTAGGTCTATCCAATCGCGCCCGCTGGTTGTCCGCCTTCAGCTTCAGTTTAAGTTGCCCGGTATTCTTCCAACACACCAATCTGATCTACCTGTGCAGCGCAGCCTGGGTTGGATTCGCTTTGGTCGCACTCATCGATTGGCACCGTCATCCTGACACTCCGTGGCATCGCAGTTGTTTACTTTTTGCCACAAGTCTGTCGTTGATGATCCTGGCCGGCGATTTTCACACTTGCGTCAACAGTTTGGTCTTGGCAACGGCGCTGGCTGCGGGCTGGACCCTCGGACAGGCTTGGAAGTCCGCGCACGGTTCGACAGCGGTTCGTTTTCCCTGGGGCACCGCAACAGCACGTGTGCTTTGGTTGGCTGTCGCCCTGCTGTTGATCGCTGGCGCGACGTGGGTTCAGTGGCTACCGACGCTGCGCTATTCGCGACTAAGCGGGCGGTTGGCGGCTAAGT
>JANQOL010000459.1 GCA_028289675.1 Pirellulaceae bacterium | reverse complement strand
AGGCATGGTGATCCACGAGACCTACCGCGCAAAAGACGGGCGATGGCTGCTGCCAACGGAAATTCGCTTTGAAGGCGACGGGGAAGGCCGCAAAGCTTTCGAAGTGGCGAGCGGCGATGAAATCACGATCGGCTCGATCGAAAAGATGTCGAAGTCCAAGAAGAACCTGGTGGACCCCGATGACATCATTGCCAGCTACGGTGCTGACTGCGCGCGCTGGTTTATGCTTTCAGACAGCCCACCTGAGCGCGACGTCATTTGGACGGAAGCCGGTGTTTCCGGTGCCAATCGGTTCATGCAGCGGATCTGGCGACTGATCGACCTCGTCGAGGAAAAAGGCTGTGAGCAAGGTTCACCTATGCCTGCCAGTTTTGGCGAGGACGCGCAGGCTGTGCGTAAGGTTGTGCATAAGACCCTCCACCAAGTTGGCCAGAACATAGAGAATCTCCGCTTCAACGTCTCGGTGGCGCAAATCTATGAGCTCGTGAATACTGTTCAAGGAACCGCTAACAAGTCAGGTGAGGGACTTGACTGGGCTGTTCGGGAGGCTGGGGAAATGCTGGTCCAGATGATCGGGCCGATGATGCCGCATCTTGCCGAAGAGTGCTGGACGCGACTTGGATACAACACCTTGCTCGCGGAACAGCCATGGCCAGTTGCAGATGAGGCGCTTCTCGTTGACGATACGATTACCATTGCCGTACAGGTAAATGGTAAGAGACGGGCAGAACTGACAATTGATCGATCGGCGAGCAAAGACGACGTCGGAGCGGCCGCATTGGCGTTGGAGCCAATTGCTAGACTGCTCGATGGTCAATCGCCGAAGAAAGTGATTGTCGTGCCGCAGAGGATTGTCAATGTCGTTGCTTAAGGCACGAAAAGTAATTGCGTCGGTTGGCCAACTCGGCGGACCTCTACGTTGTGTTGCAATGGCAGGCGCGATTGGCATTGGAGCGGTGCTGTCGGGCTGTGGTTCGTCCGGCTTCCAGCCAATGTATGCTTCCTCGTACAATGGCTCGCTGAGCAACAAACTTGCTGCAGTTAAGATCACAACCATTCCTGGCCGTGTGGGACAGCGCATCCGCAACGAATTGGTGTTTCAGACGACAGGCGGCTCCGCACAGGCAGCACCGAAATATAAATTGGATGTGACGCTGACCGAGAGAATTACGTCAACGTTGGTCAATCGGGCCGGCGACTCTGCCAGTCAGATCTACAGTCTGGATGCCAAGTTTGTGTTGGTTGATGCTGGAACCTCCCAACCGGTCATGAAAAGCCAGAGTTTTGGGCGGGCAGGCTTTGAGCGCTATACGTCGATTTTCTCGAATGTCCGAGCCCGCGAGGACGCCGAAAACCGCGCAGCGAGGACGGTTGCTCGAGATATTCGAAGCCAGCTTGAAGCGTTCCTCTCCCGTACCTAATCACTGACTGCCGACGGCATCTCTCATGGTCGCCATTAAAGCAGCCCGCGCTGAAGCCTTTGCGAAGTCGCCTCCAGCTGATTGCTCAGCAGTCCTGGTCTACGGAACTGACGTTGGCCTTTGCTCCGAGCGGGCCAGAGAAATATCGAAAGTGCTTTCCCGCCGTGAGGACCCGGCAGGGGACATCATTCGCATTGAAGACACAGACCTAGAACAAGATCCTGATCGCCTGGCCGTCGAGCTCGGGACCGTATCCATGTTTGGCGGTACTCAGGTCGTTCGGATTAGCGTTGGACGCCGGATCAACGCCAGCCTTTTGAAGTCCATATTGGAGTCCGGACAGCCAACGGCCCAACTTGTGGTCGAGGCCGGCAATCTCAAGGCGAG
>JANQOL010000396.1 GCA_028289675.1 Pirellulaceae bacterium | reverse complement strand
GCATCGGAATTGGCTGACCACCGCTGGAGCGGAGTTCGCCGACGATGTGGCCGTGGAGATTCATCCCGCTTGGGCGCTCGACGCCGACGACGTAGCCGCCAAGCTAACGACAGGGACGCGCTTTGAAGCAGACACTTACTTGCGCTAGCGGGCACGTTCATCAACCGCTGAGCGCAAGGTCGAAGTTTTTGCAAGACGTGTAGTGAAACGGACGCTATCGAGAGCGTCCAGCTTTTAGCAACACCAAGCTTGCCTGGCTCGGCAGCGCCACTTTCGACTTATTGCCTAACCCGACGCGTGAGCGAGATTGGGTGTTTTGAAGCGTGAGCGAGACAGAGCGAGTGTTCGACGTAACTTGTTCGCTCACTCACGTTTCGGGCGGGTCGAGCCTCGAAAGTAGCGTTGTCCTCGAAAGTGACGCTATCCTCTATTCCGACCGTCCACCATCAGCCAGCTTCTCAAACGCGTAAATCTGAAAATTCGGGGCGCGAAACTCGTCTTGGTACTCCGGGTCATCTTCCGGTGGCAATGGCTCAACGAATTGCGTCAATACCATTTGTTGCTCCAAGAACAGATTCAATACGTAGCTGAGCGGTCGATGATAGTTGCGAATATTGATGCCTCGCCAGCTGAGGTCCAACGCGAAGTGTTCCATGTAGCGATCGACCGTTCGATAGCGTTTCCGACCCAGCAAGTCCTTGACCCAGCCTTCGGTCGGTGACGCGAAATTACTGATGTTGACCACGATCAGGCGTCCGCCAGGCCGCAGTAGGCGCACCACCTCTCGGCTGGCCGGTTCCAACTCTGGAATATCGACCAGTGTCAAATAGCTGAGAACAAGGTCAAAACTCTGGTCCGGCAAATCGATCTCGCCGGCTGAGGCAACCAGGTACGTTGATTCAGGGTCCAGCTCACGTGCCCGCTGGACGAATCGAAGAACCGGATCGATACCGACCACCCGCGCGCCACGCTTTTGCAATACACGGCTGTAACGCCCTTCGCCGCAGCCCAGATCCAAGATCGATTTTCCTGCCACGTCGGGCAGCAACTGCTCGAGCGCAGGATCTAGAATCGCTCGCCGAGACCAATCACCATCTTGCCCCTGATCCGCAATCCACGCTGCAGCGGACTCCTTCCATTTGCGCAATGACGGATCTAAATCGGGAGTATCCACCGTTTTTGACGTGCCATTGCAAAGGGAAAAAGCAGTTGAACAGCTGAGATCGTACTGGCTTTCGTCTGTTCGGGGCAATACTCCGAGCATGAGACATCAATGAAAATGCACCAACGCGAACCGCCACACGTTGGTTGAGACGCTGTCCGCATCGCGGAAACACATGCTTGGACGCTTCGGTATCTGGTGAAGGAGGCCACGAAGGGCTACGAGCCGCATGCGCAAAAGTAGCTGTCACGGATGCGCTTGATTGACTTGGGGTAGCGACATTCGCAACACAGTTCGTTGGGTCCCGGTTCGTGGCGATGCGACCTATACAAATAATTGCTCGAAAAATTGGAGAAATTAGTTGAAAGCCAGAATTTGATTTGTTAGGTTCCTCACAAAGCGTCTTGATATTTGCCCCTTCAATCAAGAGGAACGTGGATATGGTACGTAGTACGCAAAGAAAGTTTGAGGTATTAGAAACTCGGAACCTGTTAGCTGCCGACAGCTTGGAATGGTTCGACATGAACGGCGACAGCCAGATCAGCGCCGTGGACGCGCTGGTGATCGCCAACAACGTCAATTCGCCGAGCACTGCAGGCGATATGGATCTGGATGGAAAGGTTACGGACAACGACTTTGACTCCATGGTAGCGCTTATTGAAGCCATGGACGATTACCCCGACCTGTTCGCGGGTATGAGTGGTCCTTCGGGACCGTCTGGTCCCTCGGGACCCTCTGGTGGATCCGGCTCTGGCGGATCGGGTGGCACGGCACCTGCTTGGGACTTACCCGAGTTGCATGCTGTGCACTTCACTCAATTCGATATTTCAGCGGATCCATACGACCAGAATCCGGATGGGAGTAGAAACTACCCGGTGCAAGGCGGTGCGAATGCTGGTTCCGGAGTGGGAGGTACCAGCAGCTACAACCGGTACTATCAATGGCGCGATGACAATCGAGATGGTACCATTCAGGACGGCGCCGTTGGCGGTGATGAAATCCGACTGCCATTTGGCATGGTAAGCAACGAAAAGCCTGGCATTCATGCCAAGCTGTGGGCCGCCGATCCCAATAAGAACTATCCCAGCGCGTTATGGGTACGTGCTTTCGCGACCGGACAGCCGATCGACGTCGATATACCACCTAAATTGGTGTTCTTCGACAACACAGATGATCACTTCACTTACATTGCCACATCCGATGTTGTTGCCCACGATCAAGTGGACTATTTTTCCAACGTTGTGATCAACTACGAAGTCCGGTTTATGAACCAAGCCAATTGGCAAGGCGTCGGTCAAAGCGACAATCCAGTCTATGTCACACTGGACAATCCCTATTCGGCGTCATCCTATAACTACCACACTGCCGTCCATATTGGATCGGTATTCGGTGCCGGCGCCACCAACGACAAAGAACTGATCGAGGCGGTGTGGGATCATTTTGACGATCGCAACATCAAGAACCAAGACGTAACCGCTTGGAACGGATCCATCCAGGTCTTGGACAAATCCGATACGCTGGACTACTACAGCATGGAGGCCATAATCGGTCCACCGTCTGCACCGGTGGATGGGTGCCTGGCTGTGACCACGCTCGAGCTGCTAACGCTGACGGAGGCGACGAGCGGAGGAACGACTTACTCCAGCCAATGCGGTCAATGTGGTTCGATGGCTCGCTTCTTCCTAGCGGTGTTGAGTGCTCAGGGTGTCGAGGTTCAAGCCGTCGATGCGGCTGGCGATCCGACCGGTTCGCCCGTAAAGCTCACTCACTCGTCCATCAGTCCGCACTTGATCATCGAACCGAACGTTCACCGACCTGGACGTCCAGTTCACGACCATTTTTGGGTCAAAGAGCAAACCGGTACGATTGAGGTGGATACCGCCTTTTCTCCCGGTCACGATTACATCGACGATCCTACCGCCGGAGCGCTGCTCCCCGGTCAGAACACCAACCCTCCTAAGGAATACAGGTTTATTAACCATCAAATCGTGGAGCTGGTGGTCGATGGCAAAGTGCGTTGGTTTGATCCCAGTTATGGAACCGAGATTACCGCTGGATTGGCTGCGCCCCACGACGATGATGACCGGCTGATGCAGTTTGAAAAGGTGGCATTGGCTGGCTTGGGGTACGAAACCGCAACTGGTTACCGCATGTACTTGCAGCGTGACAGCCATCTGGAGACTGCAGCCACGCGTATTAAGTACACGGACGACTAAAGCACTTTTGCTGCTGGTCGTGCCTGTTTTCGAAGATAGTGTGCCAACACTGTCTTCGACTCGCACCAAGGGAATGCCTTGAAGTTATTCCATAGCCCGATTCTCGCCAGTTCACATGCAAATGTGCTGGCGGATCCGGCTGTGAGCACGGCAGTCCTGCACGCGATCATTGGCCCCGCATTGAAGCTCATTCGGTTCCTTGCCGCATCTTGCCGGCCGCCTCGAAGTCCCTGTCCGCTTGGGCCGCCAGTGCTTCCTTCTTCTGGATACGATAGCAATAACGTAGCACATCGAAGGGGCCCTCGAAGGCAGCAGGCAAGTGCTTGAACGCGATGCGCGACTTGACACAGCCATTGCCCCGATAGCTGCCTAGCGAAATGGCGATTTGGGACCACTGGATTGCATTCGCAATATCGGCCTCCTTGAAACAGCACCAGCCCGCCAGCCAAGCCAACTCCGGCGAACCTGGCTGTCTAGCCAACCCCGCAGCGCAAGCTCCAACCGCGTTCCGGTATTCTTTCAATTCACTCATCGACCGGGCGGCACAAAAGAACGACCAAGCCGATTCCTCTTGCCAGTCGCTCAGCTGGCCGGCCTTCAAATAGGCGTCGATTGCTTCGCGATGCCGCTTCAGCCCTTCGAACGTTTGTCCCAGATAGTAGTGCCATCGGGCGTTGTTCGGCTTCGACTGAACTTCCTTCGTCAACACTTCTAGGTCACGTTCGAGCTTGGCTTGCATCCGGTCTTCGTCTTTGGGTAGTTCAGAGAAAAAGACTCCCAGCGCGCGGGCCCGGCTTCCTTTGCCACCACCCACCAGTGCTTCGTGTGTTGCACCGCGCCACTGCAGAGCCGATGGTAGCCTGACCATGCGCTCTTTGGCGTAGCTCTGATCCAGCGCATCGACAAACCACGCCTCGACTTTTGGTTCGGATTCTAACAATGCTTTGAAACGATCGATGGTGAGGTCGTCGGGAAAGACCAGACGCTCGTCAGTATCGATGGTGACTACCCAGTCCATATCCAGACGCGCAGCCAACCGCAACGCGACATTGCGAGCCTCGGCAAAATCTCCAGTCCAATCGAATTTGGCCAACTGGAACTTGTCGCCGGCCAGCCTCTCTACGATTTCGCGGGTTCCATCCGTAATCCCGGTATCGATCAGCAGCAAAACATCCACGTAGTCGATGACACTGCGAACTGCGTCAGCGACCTGGTCCTGAGAATTGCCAGACAACATCGTCGCCGCGATCTGTGACTGCCGTGATCTGGCTGGAGGCGTTTCCTGCGGATGGGAAGACGACGCGGCGCGGGACTTGATCGAACTTGCGGCCCGCAATCGCCTACGCGTAGACACGTCGATGCCCAGATATTCAACTAGTTGATCAGTGGTATATGCGGGACGACTAATCAGTTGCTCAAAGGGGATCTCAAGACACGATCTTTGATGAAAAAACTCCTCGGCAGCCTGCCACAACTGGTTTTGGATACGCTCTTCATGGTTCGGCCACCAAGCCAATCGCTCAAGCGACTCGATGGACTCTCGCTTGTCGCGACACGTCCGAATGAACTTCGTTTCGCCTCCCCAAGCCTGCTCGAGATCGACGGCAGACAGGCACAGCAACGGATGCTTGATTCCCACTTCCTCCGAACCGCCCTGACGACGCCTTTGAAGCCACTCTGCCAGCCACTCCTGTCGTTCGATGGCTGGACTCGACTCCTCCAACAGCGGTTCCTGCCACCATTCTCGTAGCGCTGCGGAGACATCTTCCGACTCGTAATAGTCTCCGAAATAGGGAATCCCCATATCCACGCCCAAACGGTGGAGCAGCCCAGCCGTGGCAGACGATCCGGACCGATAGAGGCCAATCACAGCGCATTGCATCGAAATGTCGCCAAAATCTTGCCAGGCAGCGATTGCTGTCGGCAGAAGGTGTCAATGGGGGCAATTCCAAGCATCGAACGGATCGTTGAGTCGAACAGTCTCGGCTGAGTTCCAACTCACCAACCAACACCAGGCGACAGATCACCGTGCTTGAACCAAGGGTCATCGCGCATTCATCTAGAAAGTGCATCGAGCCCGATCCGATGAAACGCCAGCCCTGATGCCATCATCTTATCATCACTCGCCGTCGGATGCCTGCCCCAGCTGACGCTCCATGATTAGGCAGCTCCGGGCAATAGGCCATTCGCTAGCCACTGTTTTAGCGTGTGTGGTGGACGTCGTCCAAATCCCAACGGCCTCCGGTGCATGTGACAACACGTCTCACCAACTATGATCCGTTCCCCTTGCTCTTTGGTCCCGGTCGGCCGCGCGGACCGACCTTTCCCTGGCGCTCCAGGTCTTCCCAAGTACCTAACCCCTTGCGGACGATGTTGTCATTCAGCCAGTTGTAGCACTCGCGGTGCACCGCACGTATGGATTCCTGATCGGAGTAAATCGACTCGCCACATTTTATGCACCGCGCCACCTCGTAAGGCTCCGGATCCTCCCGGGCCATGTCCGCGTCAACCCAACGAATTGCCTCGTCAATCGTACGCTGGGCTTGGCGCAACTTCGATACGAGCGTCTTCTTTCGCATGCAAGCGTCCTCTGCTTTCAAGCCGCATCAGTTCGATGGCTAGCGGCAAAAATACAATGCAAACAATATGCAAAATATTCTGCAAAGCATTAGAGGCACTTCGGCAACGCAAGTAAATAGCCCTGGCGGGTGGCCAGGTCATTAAGAATGGCGGGGCGCGAAGGATAACAGCCATGGGTCGATCAGCCGTGCACCGGCTCAAAAGATATCCGGCTCCCGGTCCGGGCTGCGGTCGTGCAGAAAATCAAAGTCACAGCCTTCGTGAGCTTGCGTCACGTGTTTGGCGAACATCGTTTGGTAACCACGATCCCATGATGGGGTAGCCGGCTGCCACCGGGCGCGGCGTGCTTCGATTTCTTCATCAGAAACGTGCCAGTGCAATCGCCGCTCGGCCACATCCAATTCGATTTCATCTCCAGTCTGAACCAACGCCAACGGACCGCCGACATGCGATTCTGGCGACACGTGAAGCACACAGGTGCCATAGCTGGTGCCACTCATGCGGGCATCTGAAATGCGTACCAAATCCCGCACTCCTTGTTACAACAATTTCTTGGGAATGGGCAGCATGCCCCATTCCGGGAAACCTGGAGCACCCAATGGCCCTGCGCTGCGGAGAATCAGCACCGTGTCCGCGCTTACTGCCAAATCAGGATCGTCGATGCTGGCTTTCAACTGCGCATAGTTGTCAAACACCAAGGCGGGTCCGCGATGCTTCAACAAACTCGGATCCGCCGCACCCGCTTTGATGACACAGCCGGATGGCGCTAGGTTTCCGTACAACACGCAAGTTCCACCACTGGCCGACACCGGATTGTCTCGCGGACGGATAACTTCATCATCGATCACTTCCTGATCGGCAATCTGTTCGCCTAACGTCATCCCGTTGACGGTGCGGCATTCTAGGTGCAATTGATCGCGCAAGCGGTTGAGCAATGCCCCAAGTCCGCCCGCGTTGTAGAAATCCTCCATCAAGAAACGACCTCCCGGACGCAAGTCCCCCAAAACGGGCACGCGCGAGGAGATGGAATCGAATCGATCCAGCGACAATTGCATTCCGATACGCCCTGCCAGCGCGATCAGATGCACAATCGCATTCGTGGATCCTCCAATCGTCAGATCGGCCACGATGCCATTCTCGATCGACTGTTCCGTGACCACGTGACTGGGACGGATATCCTGCCAAGCCAACTCGACCGCTCGCCGTCCGGTGGCGGCCGCCAGCCGACTGTGCTCGGCCACCACAGCCGGAGTGCAGGCTGAGCCCGGCAAGCTCATGCCCATGGCTTCGGTGATACAAGCCATCGTCGACGCCGTTCCCATGGTCATGCACGTCCCGGCTGATCGCCCAATGCAATTCTCAATTTCTCGCCAATCCCCGTCGCACAGGTTTCCCGCCGACCGCTCCGCCCAGTACTTCCAAACGTCGGATCCACTGCCCAGCGTTTCTTGCTTCCAGCGGGCTTTCAGCATGGGACCTGCGGGCAAGAACACCGATGGGATATCGGCGGAAATCGCTCCCATCAACATGGCGGGCACCGTCTTATCGCATCCTCCCATCAACACGGCCGAGTCAATCGGATGACATCGCAGCACCTCTTCCACCTCCATAGCTAGAAGATTGCGGTACAGCATTGTCGTCGGCTTCATCAACATCTCGCCGAGACTCATGACCGGAACTTCGACCGGCATGCCGCCAGCTTGCAAGATGCCACGCCGCACATCTTGAACTCGCTCCTTGAAGTGAGAATGGCAGGTATTTAGATCGCTCCAGGTGTTGAGAATGGCGACCATCGGCTTGTCTTTGTAATCCTCGTCGTCGAACCCCATTTGCTTGAGGCGCGAACGGTGCCCGAAGGACCGTAAGTCGTCCGGCGCGAACCAGCGTGCGCTGCGCAATTTGCTTGGGTCCCGATGACTTGGTTCCTGCGAACCTGGAACAAACTGCTCGGACGAATCGGCATGGGACATAGGTTGCTACTCGGTAGGAAATTAAGGGGCTTACTCGTGGGCAATGGTCTACCTGCCTGCGTGGCACGCAAACATCGATTAGACTTTGACCAGCCTGGGGGAGCGTACCTTGACGCGATGACAGTTTGCGGTCGCAGCCGTCAACACCGCACTGAAATTACAAGCCCAGTGGCCTTGCGATTCACCCTTGCGCGACAGTGCTACTTTTGCTGACAGCCAACAAATTCCAGCACGGAGCAAGGAGCGAGTGTGTTTCGACCTAACTGTTCATTCACTCGCGCTACGTGTTGGCATAAGACTCGAAGGTGACACCAATTGTCATTGTTTCTCAAGTCGCAGTGGCTGAACAGGGCGCGCCTCGGGCGGACAACTTGGCAACTCCTTGACAGGCGATCGAGCCGATTCGGCGGCTAGGCTGGATTAGTGGCTGGCCTGGTTCGGTCGCTCGTCCCCATTGCCGCCGGGATCTATTCCACACGGGATGTTCACTATGCATATTTTGTTGGTTGCCGTCGTAGGTATCGCCATCGTGCTCTTGTCCGTCCTGTGGCTGAAACTGCATCCGCTGATGGCCCTGCTACTGGGCAGCCTCTTCCTGTTGGTCGCCACTCCGGCGAAGACGCAATTGCAAAACCGGATTGACCAGCGTTCGCTCGCCATCAAGGGCTTGACCAGCGGCGGCCTACTGGGACTGGAGCAGGCCGTCCCGGCGGGCGACTACATGCTCTGCGGATCAGAATCGGAAATCTCCTTGGAACCGATCGCGCTGCGTCGCGCCAGCTCCGAGCAACTCACGCAAGCGGAAGAGCGCGGTGAATTGACTCCCGTCAACTTAGTCTGGTACGCACCGACCACGGCTACCGCGCTGACCAAGGACCTGCGTTTGCTGGCGGCCACCGACGTCCCGTCCTCTCCAATGACGCGCTGGCAAGGTTTAGGTGGTCGGTTGGCCGATGGATTTGCCAAGACGTTCCGCAAGCTGGGAATTCCGGTCACCATGGCGGCCATTGTGGGCGTTTGCCTGCTGCAAAGTGGGGCCGCCGCGCGGTTGGTAGCCTGCATCGTGTCGCTGTTCGGCCCGCGCGGCACTGCGCCGGCGCTGACCTGCAGTGGATTTGTGCTGGGTATCCCCGTCTACTTCGACAACGTGTTTTACTTGCTTCTGCCGCTCGCCAAAGCGGTCGGACGCACGCGCCCGGAAAAGTTCTTGACGGCGGTGATGGCCATCATTGTTGGTGCCACCATGGCGCATTCTTTGGTGCCTCCCACACCAGGACCGTTGTTCGTGGCCGATCAAATGCAAGTCAGCGTGGGCAGCATGATGCTGGGCGGACTGATTGTCGGCGGAGTTGCCGCCATGTTCGGATTTGCCTACGGACGCTGGATCAATCGTTGGATTCACCTGTCACCTGACGAGGTCGCTCCCGGCGAGGTCACGGCGCAAGAAAATCAACGGCTACCGTTGTGGTTGGCCGCGTTGCCCATCGCGATTCCGATTCTGCTGTTAGGTGGAACGGAAGTCTTGGAGTACCTGGCATCCACGCGTGAACCAAGCTCTTTGATCGCGCGACTCAATCGCTGGTTCGCTCCCCTGAATGATCCGTCCTTGATCTTCATTGGCGCGGCCGTGGTGGCGCTGCTGATCTTGCGAGCCTATGCCGGCGCGTCCGCTTTGACCTCGGCGGTGACTAAAGGACTGAGCGACGCGGGCACCATCGTTTTGCTGACCAGCGCGGGCGGCGCCTTTGGTGCTTCGCTGCAACAGTTGAGAATCGCGGACGCCATTGGAAGTCAGTTTTCTGGATTAACCGCGCCCTGGGGGATGCTGTTTACGGCCTTTTTCTTGACAACCATTATCCGAGCCGCTCAAGGCAGCGCTACGGTGGCCATGTTAACGTCTTCCGCGATCATCGCTCCCGTGATGGAGACCGTTGAATTGCCATTTCATCCGGTGTACCTGGCACTCGCCATTGGCTGCGGCTCCAAGCCTTTGCCATGGATGAATGACAGCGGTTTTTGGCAAGTGGCGACCATGACGGGCATGACGACGTCGCAGACACTACGCACCTTCACCGTGGCGCTAACCGTCATGGGCCTGGTGGGGTTTGCTACCACGCTGCTGGGAGCCTGGTTGGTGCCACTCGTATAAGCTGTGAGCAGCATCGCGGGCGCCAGATAAAACGCAACTTCGGAAGACTCTCTCATGGATCAAGAGCAACCGCCTGCTGCTTTGCCGGTCACGCCAGTATCTGGTCAAGAGCGCATCGTGGCCTTGGATGTCCTGCGTGGATTTGCCGTGCTGGGCATCTTGATGGTCAACATTCAATCCTTCGGGTTGGTCGACGCGCTGTACATGAATCCAACCGCCCTGGGCCCGCTCGAAGGTAGCGAGTACTGGCTGTGGTGGTTCACATATGTGCTGTTTGACTCCAAGTTCATGACGATCTTTTCGCTGCTGTTCGGAGCAGGGATCGTCTTGATGTGGGAGCGGATGGCGGCGCGCGGAAAATCGAACACGTGGCTGCATTACCGACGCATGGGCGTGTTAGCCATCATGGGCCTGGCTCATGGACAATTGCTGTGGTACGGAGACATCCTGTTTTTGTACAGCATTTGCGGTTCGATCGTTTTCCTGATGCGCGGTTGGCGTCCTGGCTGGTTGCTCATCGTCGGCATCTTGCTCTTGAGCATGGGCTCGGGAATCTCCGTGCTGACGGGCCTGTCCGTGCCCTTCTGGGACGAAGAACAGAAGGCTGAAATGTTGCAGGACTGGTCGCCGACGCCCGAAGTGGTCGATGCCGAGTTGGCTGCTTTCCGCGGAGGATGGTTGGATCAACAACCATATCGCAGCGAAGGGGCACTGTTCATGCACACGTTCTTGATCGGCTTTTGGGGCATTTGGCGGGCCGGCGGACTGATGCTGATTGGGATGGCACTTTATAAGTGGCAAGTGTTTAGTGCCGCCAAGACCAATGCGTTCTATTGGCGGCAGCTGATACTGTGCCTGGCGCTCGGCTGGGGCATCGTGTGCTGGGGTGTTTGGAGTCTGGAAGCCCGGCAATGGTCGTTTGACTATGCCTTCTTCCTCGGCACCCAGTTGAATTACTGGGGCAGTGTGGCGGTCAGCTTGGGCTATGTCAGCTTCTGGATGCTGGCGTGCCGCGAGCAGTGGTTGGGCTGGTTGCGGCAGTCTCTAGCTTCAGTCGGGCAAATGGCGCTGACGAACTATTTGACGCACACCGTGGTTTGCACGACCCTGTTCTACGGCCACGGTTTCGGATGGTACGGGCATTTAAGTCGAGTCCAACTGTTGCTGGTCGTACTCGTGATCTGGTTGGCCCAGCTGCTGATCTCTCCATGGTGGCTCGCCCGATTTCGCTTTGGACCCGCGGAATGGATCTGGCGGTGTTTGAGCTACGGCAAACTGCACCCGATCCGCCGTTCAGCTCCGTCCGATACTCCGGCCAACGTCACCTGATCAAATTGGATGGTTGGCCGACATTGCAATTGCATTGGCCTCACCACCGCAGACTCAGGTCCTGACTTCGCCGATCAAGCCATGCTTGCATGAAGAGTTCGTAATCTTGGAGCTGGTCAGCCTCGAAAATCCAGTTCGTCCCGATCACAAACACCGGCGACTTCGGGTAATCTAATCTGTGTTGGACACGTCCAAAGCCAGTGCGGGTTGCCAGCGCTTCGGCACAATTCAAAACTAGGATGAGCCGCGAGGTTCTGGCTAGGATTTTGCATTAGCCGCTGTGCGCTAGCACGCGGTTCCAATAAGACGCCTTGCGAACCGCACACCAGCGCGTGGCGGCTGATCTCCACATTGCCATTTTACAAATTGTCCTAACTCGAGTGTACGTCGGCACGCGCTGCGATTGCTGAATCGGTGTGCCGTCTAGGTGTATTTCCGTCCCAACCAGAAACGAGTCAAAGCATGCACAGGTCAGTGATGTTCTCAGGTTGCTTGGTGTTGCT
>JANQOL010000356.1 GCA_028289675.1 Pirellulaceae bacterium | reverse complement strand
CAAGTCTTGGCAGGCTACGTCAACGATGATCAACGCCGATTGAGCGAAGCCCGTGGGAACACTGCTGAGATTCTGATCGGCAACGGTGCGGGAGCTGTGCAACTGGTGCTGGACGGCAATCTGCAATCCAAGGGCACGTTTACCTACGATGCCTTTGGCAATGTGGTCCTGGAAACCGGCCAAGTGGAGACCGAATCGCGTTTCAACGGGATGGAATACTCCGCTGAGACTGGCTTGCATTTCAGTCGAGCTCGATTCTTGGACACGCGCGTTGGCCGTTTCATCTCTGAAGATCCCTTCAGTGGCTTCCGCGAAGCGCCACTGACACGGGAAGACTATGGGTTCGCCAACAATGATCCGGTGAACTACCATGATCCGACCGGATTATGGTCCACTTCCACGGCGGAGACCAATTTCGCTTCCTCAGAAGGCGTAGCCGCAACCACCAAGAGTGCACAGGTTGGATTTTTTGCCCGCGCATCGGCGCGGCTGACCGCCAACTTTGTGAACGTCATTGTGTACATCGACGAGCTCATTCTGCTGGCCATTTGGATTGGCCCGTTCGGACCTGGCAGGACTGATCCGAGAGGGCCAACTGGTCCAACCCGTCCTGAACAACCGGAGCCAGAAGAGACTCCCAAAGTTCGTCCAGCGGATCCGCCTCCCGAACTGCGTTTGCCTCCCGACGGCGAGCCAAACGATCCTTGCTCGTGGGAAGACGTAGTTAACCTGCTTCTAAAACTGCTACGGGAAGTTCGGCCGGCGGGCATTGACCTTGGAAATACTCCGGAGTTTCAACGCTTGGCAGATCTGCAGCAAGCGCAAAATGAGATGAAAGAACTGCGAAAGAAATTTTCCAAGCCACTGGCCGCCAAACAGGCGATCGAGAATGGGGATTTCTAGGCAGCTCGGTCTGCTGTCCCAAGAGCGTTCATTTCTTCAATTGAACTGGTCGCATGTCGTGGACTTGCGTCGTGCGAGCTAACCGCACGCCAATATTCTCGCCGTCGACGGTGACACCATAAAAAGAACGCCGCACAGCGCGCTGATAACGGGCGGGCTCCATAAAGTTGCCTCCCCGCACGCGGCGCGGTGGCGCGAAATTGATGGTGAGCTCCTCTCTTTCCGGTTCCAACTCAGTCGTCATTGATGCCCGGCCTGTGCACCACTCATAGGCGTTCCCCAAAATGTCAAAGAAGCCGAAGGGGCTGGGTTTTAACTGTCCACTGTCACGAGCCATGCGATCGGCATTCGCCGCATACCAGGCATAGTTCGGTAGGAGGTCGGTCCCGCGGCCATAGTACCGGCTCGTTGCGGTGCCGGCTCGCGCGGCGTATTCCCATTCGTAGTGCGTCGGGAGGCGATAGCCAGTCCGCTGCAGTCCGTTCACCGCAATACGCATGCCTGGCTCATATTTCCCGTCGTCATTAGGCAAATACGGCCATTGCTCCGGAGGAATGCCTTCGCGCTCGTTCAACCAGTTGCAGAACCAGGCGGCGTCTCGCCAATCCACTTCGATCTGTGGCGCGGCATCGGATTCAGCGGGCAAACGCACCGCTGACAATTCGCATCCGGTCTCGTTGACGAACTGCTGAAACAGTTGTGCGCTCACTTCATGGGAGGACATCGCGAATGAACGGCCACAGTGCCGCCACACCTGAACCTCGTTGTAAAACCGTTCCGGGTCATCCAACCCCGTACCGATCTGAATATCAAACGGGCCGGCCACATGTATCATCGTCACCCCACTCGGGGAAACGCGCCAACGGTGCTCCGGCGCCTGCTGTTGCCCGGCCAGCGACTGAACTGCTTGTCGCCATGCATCGCTCTGCCCATGTCGCTTTAGCAGCCATTCGCAAGCCGCATGCACGCCGGCATCGGGATCTTGTTCAAACCACCGGAGTGCCAGCCGCTTGAGTTGGTTGAACTCGTCGGCGGAAAAACTGTCTCGAGAGATTTCTCCCAGTCCCAATAGCAGCCCATAGCGGGTGCCCGGGTCCGTCGAGGATTCGAGCTGCTCGAGCAAAGGTGCTGGTTCGCCACCCGATTGCGCGTAGTGGTGAATCAGATAGCTACGCACCGTGGGATCTTCCGAGTGCGAGAACAAATCATGCGGGATCGACTGTCCTAAGCGAATCCGCAGCGCGGCCGCATTGGCCAGATGCCGATCATGCTGCTCCTGCTGCCGCGCACGCAGTAGCGCGTTGGCAACGATTGCAGGATCGACAGCTTGCGAAAGTTGCAGATTTGGAACGGCCGCCCGTGGATCCAAGGAGGCAATTGGAGGCAGTTGCTCGAGGACGGAATCCAACTGCTCGAGGATTTGTGAGCGCTCAAACTCCAACAGCGCCGGAGCAAACTCCGCAAACTCCACGCTTTTGGCGTCGAGAGTTAGTTTCGTCAGTTGAAGCAATTCGTCCGAGTAGAAGCTGGACAGTGCTCGTGCGACCACACGGCGGTCTTGAATCGACAGGCCCAGATCGCCCAGGTTGGGTTCTAGCTCCGCGGCCAGGTGGCTTCTTAGCGGCCGGTAAGCAGTAATCCAGTGGTCTAGCTCCACCGGCTCGGCATCGCGTAGCAAGTTCGCCAGGTCGGCTGCCAGGTCGTTCCAGCTAGCATGGTTGGGTTGGATGCTGGCCAGGATGGCGGCCGCGGCCCGGCGACGCGCATGGCTAGTGTTCTTGTCACGCAGGGCCGTCCATAACGTTCCGGTGTCAATATCCGGATGCGTGGACAGGATGCGGCTGATACTGGCCATATCTCGGGCCGGAACGGAAAGTAGAGTACCGGTGAGCGCTTTCGGTTGTTCACCTTCCAAATACCAACGGGCCAGTAAACGATGCAACTCACGACGCCGAGAGCGTTGCGATTCCAACCCAAGCGTCAAATCGGGCAACTCCAAGGCTGGCATCAACCAGCGGCGATAGCCCTTGGCCTCATCCAAGATGGCTGGTAGCTCCGCCGTATTCGCATTGAGGATTCGGCCGTGTAAGCCGCTCGCTCGATAGCGGCCATTGATGTCGCGAGCCGCAAAGCCTGTCAAGGTTAGGACGCTGGCCACAACCGCCAATAACAGCAGCACGCGTTGTCCGGATCGCCGCATCATGCGCCGCTGAGCCTCGTTCCAGTCTTTCGCGCGGGTGAACAGCCGGAAACCGAGATCCTCCCACCATGCGGGTAGCAGCCTCCGCTGGGGCAACTGGCTCCATTGCTCCGATCGTTCGATTTGTAGACTGCGCAGTCGTCCGGCGAACGTCATGCTGCGCCGCTGTGCTAGCCAAGCTCGTATCGATGGCACCAAATAGTCGTGCGTCAGCTGATAGCGAGCTTTGGTTGGGGGTGCGTCATCGGAAGTCGCTCGCGTGTCGACCGGCGTGATCAGCCTCAGTTGTTGATCCAGGACTTGCAGCAGAGATTGGAACTCGGCCCCGCCAGTCAGTTCGGCTGCGGTCTGCAGCTGATCGGTGGAACGCGATGCTCCGCGAATGTCGGCTCCTGGAGCGGGTAACAATGATGCTAGCAGGCGCTGGGCGGGTTCGGCCACCGCCCGGCGCGACGCGGGCGCATGCTGCCCAAAGCAGCTGTCTAAGAAAGCGAGTCCTATGCCAGTGGCGCCACCCTTGTTCTTCAACGTCGCGGCTGTCCATTCCTGGTCCTTGAGCATTTCGGCAAACAATGCCAAGCGAACTGGGGAAACTCGATCGTTCTCCGCGATACTTTCGATGGCCGCGTTCAAGAAAGTCTTGATCTGAGTAGGTTCATGACGAGGTGCATGGCCTGGTGTTAGCTCATCCCTAACTTCGCCAGTGTCAGGAAACGCCTGAAAGGCTTGCCCAAACGCGAGTAGCACATTTCTGGCATGCCGTTTGTCGAACAAATCCATGGCCGCCGCATTGGTTCCTTCGACCAGCGGTATTTCCAGTTCTCGAAAGAAGCGCGTTGCTGCCATCCAGAAATCGTCGCGGACCATCACTAAGACTTGCGCGGTCCGCCCATCGGCTTGTCGCAGAGCGGACACGAGATCGGACGACTGGTCTTCGTCCCACGCGTGAAGCCACTGCTCGAATTGGTCGATGACAATCAATGTTTTGCGCGAGTCGGCAGAAAACTGCCGGCGCAATTCAGTAACGGTTTGCGGCAATCCCAGACCATCGAATTGTGGATAGAGCTGCCGCAGTTCCCTGAGTAGTCTGCGCTCGGTGGATCGAGGCGCGGCCTCGCAGTAGACAGCGTCCACGTTTGCTTCCAGTCTAGGCAACAAACCAGCCTTGACGAACGATGACTTACCACAGCCCGACGGACCGTACAGTAGGCCCACGGCAAATTGGGCGGAAGCGGCTTCTCCGCGTGGAGCAGCCGATATCTTGGACATCCAGAACCGGAGTGCTTCAGGCTGTCCATGTCGATCTCGCGTACCCGGCAGCAGTTCGAGAAAAAACTCGGCGTCCGCAGCATCGAACGACCGTAGGCCTTTGGGGAGTACTCCGGTCGACGCCGGGTGCCGTGCACGACTCGAAAGGCTGTCGGAGGATTGGCCGGATTGCTCTGATGCTGGAGTGACAGCGACTATGTTCGGTTCAGGCTGTTGGTCGATGGCAGCCTCTAACTCCTGCGCCAGATCCAGAGCCGTGCTAAACCGCTCGGAAGCTCGCCGCGCGAGCGCACGCAGGCAGATTCGATCCAACGCCTTGGGAATGGAATCATCGAACTGACGTGGGGGCCGTACTTCGCCGGCGCGAATCTGTGCCAACAACTCGTCGGTTCGAGTCGCCCGGTAGGGGCGATGTCCGGTCAGTGCTTCGAACAACACCACCCCCAAACTGTACACATCGCTTCGTGCGTCGACTCGATGCCCTTCGCCCCGCGCCTGTTCAGGGCTCATCCAAGCTGGCGTGCCCACGAGGTCGGAGCCCGAGCCAAAGTCCTCCTCGCGCAGCGCCAATCCAAAGTCGACCAGAAACGGTTGGTCTTCCTCGTCCAACAGTATGTTGGCTGGCTTGATATCTCGGTGCACCAAACCGTTGCGGTGTGCATGATGCGCGGCGCGCGCGAGCCGGGCGATCAGTTTTGCGGCAGTCGCGGGCGGCATGGGCGCTGCCAGACGGTCGGACAGCACGGAGCCAGCGACGTATTTGGACACCACATAGCACTGGCCATCGGAGGTCTTGCCCACATCGTAGACGGGCACGATGGCCGGATGGTCCAAGTTGGCCACCGCGCGGGCTTCGATCAAGAACACATCGACGCCTCCGCCGCGCGAAATGCGTCGGGCATTCGGAACTTTGACCGCGACGTCGCGAAGCAACTCGGTGTCTTCGGCCAAGTACACCGCTCCGAAAGCACCTCGCCCAAGCAGTCGGCAGATTCGATACCGATCAACTTCCTGCCCCGCCTGCAAGACCGAATCGTCTTCGTCGGACTCTTTGGCCGTGGTTTGGGCGCGATCAGGCGGAGCAATATCCCTTTGTTGATCGCTGGGGCTACCACCTGGGATCGCCATCTCCCTCTGCAGTTGCTCGTATTGGTCGCCGTCCAGCAAGCCTTGAAAGCGTTCTAAGAATGACGCGGAATCCAATTGTCCGCAGTCGTCCAAATAACCCAGTTCTTCGCAAACAAGCTCCAGCCGGAAGTCATCGGTGAGGCCTGCGAGTTGAAAATACTCTTCCGCTGGGACGGGAATACCTCGCCGCCAGCGTTGGAACTGGTCCACCAGCGCGACTTCGCCCAGCTGCGTGTCGGACAGTTGCTGCGACGCGACGAATTGCTCGAGTTGCGGAGGGTCGGGCTGCGTTTCCCACAGCCGTCGGTAGATTTGCTGGGGCCGGTCGGGCGCGGGCAGGGCTGACGAGCGTGCGTCCGCTGGATTTTCCGGGCTCATGGAGAGATCACAAAAAGCTCAAATCTGGCCGCCCGCGACTTGGCGAATTCAATCCCGATGGTCGTCGCTGAGGGACTTCAACGTCATCCGTAGCGACTGCAGCATTGTACCATACGACCTTCACACTCCGGCCACGCTGATGAGAGGCCAAGTTATCCACCCGCACGACTTGGGATTGGCAAATTCGTCGGGCGGGACATCCAGCCAGCTGGGAATCCTGCCAAACGCTGAGAAAATTTTTAGTGCACTTGGCCAAAACCGATGGGAATTCGGCTATCGCAGCAACCCGAGCGACGACCCGGGGATTCGACGACGTTGTGAACTTGATGACATAAGGCAGGATCGATGCGACCGTTCAGTATTTGTTTTCGATGGGTACTCTTGCTGGGGTGTGCGTTAGGGACATGCAGCCGGGCCGTTGCACAGGGCCGCACTCCCGTGATGGAGTTCGCTTCGTTGTTGACTTCCGTCGACGTCGGGGCTCAGGGACTGTTGGTCCTGGAGGAAGACAACGATGCTTTAACTGCCGTGTTCCTGCCTCAAGGAGCGCCGGTCGAGGCGGTGCTGACCAAGGCCGGCTCCAATACCGCCTTGCACGTCCAAGACTTCTACGTGAACCATGTAACCCCAGTCTTCGCGCGATTGTCCGCACGAGGCAAATACAAGCCATTCCATTTTACGGAGCCCGGTGAGTATCGGTTGGTCTTTCGCAGTGGCAATCATGTCATGACCGAGCTGCCGTTCACGGTCTTTACTCGTCAATCCGGTGACACGTTTGATCCCCAAACGGCATGGTATCTGTCGGGTCCATGGGATGACTGGGCTCATGGGTTTTCTCAGCTGCAGGACGGCGCCGAGGGGCAATTGCACTTGCGCATGTGGGCTCGCCGCGAGTCGTTTGACGGGCCCAGAGTGACGGATAAATACCGGGCAGAACTTGTACGGGACGGCGATGTGCTGGCCGTCAGTAACCAAGAATATGTCGGCACTCAAAAATGGCGCAGCCTCAACTTTGCGATGACCTTTCCGGAGAGCAAAGGAGGCCGCAAGTTCGCGGTCAAGAATCTGGCTCAAGATGGTAAGTACCATTTTGTCGTCCGCAAAGACGATCAGCTGCATGGCGTGTACGAGCTGACCATGCAAGGCGGCAAGCCCGTAATGCACTCAAGGCAGGCTGCTACTTATCGGCCACGCACTCAGTACATTGTGCCACGCTATCCGTCGCTGACGCAGCACCGCGGCGGTGCTGGTGACATGGTGTGGATGAAAAAGCTGGCACCTTCCGCCGGTCTGGCGATCGCGGCCGGACAGGCCGCACCCGTGGCCGACATGGATGAAGCGCGTCGAAGAGCGTGGCGTTGGCTACCGACGTCGGTCGATCCGAATCGTTCACTCAATATCGTGGTCACTGATGTCGAAACTCGCAGCGATACGCACATCGCTGCCGGAGAGGACATCGTCGTCTTCGGCACCGGTTTTCCGACTGGCGTCAAATACTTGCGGGCCGGCGAATCGCAGGCGACCGAAATCCCCGATGGAGAGGTTTACAGCTCCACACTGTTCCACGTAGCGGGCAAGAAGATCGTCTTGGTACGCAAGAACCAAGTGGTCATCTATGACACCGAAACGAACACGACGCACGAGATTCCAGCTTCCGAAATCACGCTCTACAACCCCATTGGTGGCCTGCACCGTGGGAACTTGTTGAACGCGGATGGATATCTCGTAGCCGCCATCAATCGTGCGACTGCTGTAGCGGACGGGAATATCGTGAAGGTCATCGATGTCTCTGGGCCAGAGCCGCAAATCATTCCTATCAAGAATGCGGACTACACGGATCGTCAGGTGAGCAGCGTGGACGTAGACGCCAAAGCCGGAATGGTCGCGGTCAGCTCGCGAGAAAAGAAGCTGGTCACGATGGCCAAAGTGGCCCCGCTAGCCCAACAAAACGTCATCGACCTGACAGATTACCGAGGCGTTGACCGTCGCCAAATCTATTTGGAAGATGACGTGCTGGTGTACGCTGACGAAGACCTAAAAGTACGCATGCTCAGGCCTGGCGAACCGCCGCGAGCCGTTACCGACCAACCGGTGGGTTCGTCCAGCAACGGGTTTACCGTTCGCCAAGGAAGGTTGGTCATTGCCACTCAAGAGCACTTTGGAACACGCTACCACATGGCTATGTCCGACTTGCCGGATCGACCATTGACGGTACCCGGAACGGCGACGCCCATCCCAGACACGTCGGGTGGATTGGGGATGGCTGGGATGGCTGCCATCACACTGGATAAGACCGTGTTCATCGCTGGCACCCCGTCGGGAGGTATTGGCGTCGGTGAGCACTTGCAGATGTTGGATGAAGACCGCGGCGCTTGGATTCCGCTCAAGAACTCGAGCGGTCAGGTCATCTCTGCCATCGACGTTACTTGTAGCATAGGCTTCATGGCCTTCAAGTCGGCCGACCGCGATCGCAAAACGACGATCGGTTATGCGACTCATGGACAGCGCATTCAAGTACCCGGCCAATCGGCAAATGGAGGCATGTCATCGGGTGATTCGAACGCGGGCAACGGCACACCCGCAGACTCCGGACCGACCATGCCGTTGGAGTTGGCCGACGACAATCCTTACAACACGGGCGATGAACGTCAGTTGGCCAGTCTCGGTACGTACCTGGAAACTGAGAAAAGCGTCGGAGAAGCGTATGTGGCTGCTTGGGGCGACGAAGGGAAACGCAAGACGGTTGAGCTGATCGTGAAAAACATGACCGAAAACGGTGACACGGCACTCATTGCCGAGTTTCTGGCGCAGTCCAAGTTGGCGGATGATGCCATGAAGCGCAAACTGTTACCGGATGCCGCTCAGCAAGAACAGGCGGGCAAGGTCGACGTGCAAGCTGTGCAGGCGGCGCTGCAAGGGGCGTGGAAATCCGTCCGCTTCAATGCCATCGGGAAGGATCTTCCGGACGCGGCTATCGAGAACCTGACGCTCACGTTCGCCAATGGGAAATACGTGATGAATATGGGCAGTGAGATTCAAACCGGCACCTACCAGCTGCATGCCGATACGCATCCAATGACGATGGATATCCACATCGGCGATGGGAAGAACCAAGGTGAACAGCGACTAGGTTCCTTCAAGCTGCTCAAGGGAGGCTACCTGCTGGTCGTGTTCGGAACCAATGAACAGCAGCGTCCAACTCGGTTCGTTCCAGATGGAACCGGCGGGAGTATTCTGGCCGCGTACTCCAAAGTCAAATAGGTGGAATGGGAACGTTAAAGTGTCCAGCGAAAAGAGCGTAGATTTGTTAGCGAAATGGAAAGCGGGCGACGAAGATGCCGCCCGCATTCTGTTTGAACGCTATGTCAATCAATTGTGTGGACTCGCACGCAATCGATTGTCCGAGCGCATGCAGAGACGCGTGGAACCCGAAGATATCGTTCATTCTGCTTACCGTAGTTTCTTCCGTAAGGCGGACGATGAAGTCTATACGCTCAGCCAAAGCGGTGATTTGTGGAAGCTGTTAGCGGCTATCACGATCAACAAACTACGCGGCCAAGTAGAGTTTCATACGGCCAAGAAGCGAGGCGTCTACACGGAGGAAAGTTTGGCGGCCCACCACAGTACCATGGGTTTGGGGCCACAAGCCATCGGCCAAGAGCCGTCCCCGGAAGACGCAGTGGCCGTGATCGAAGAACTCCAAACAGTGCTTTCCGGACTCGACCCCATGAAGCGGCAGGTCTTGGAGTTGGCGCTGCAAAACTACTCCGAGGCTGAGATCGCCCAGGAAGTTCAGCGTTCTGCGCGAACCGTGCGACGCGTGTTGCAAGAGCTGCGGAGCCAACTGGAGTCACGGCTAGGTGGCTAGAGCATTGTGTTTTTGATGCGGCTGTTGTCGACGATGGTGAGCGAACCAATTCGCGGATGAAGTGGGCGAAAATGTCTGTGCGACTCTCACTCGCGTGTCCGTTGGTCCGTTGGAGTGCAGGCACTGGCCGCTTCCAGCTCCGACATCGGAGGATCTCGAAGACGGCCAGTGCCTCCTCTCCAACGAGCCTGCACTCCAGCCTGCCTACATGCACGAAACCTGCACTCCAATCGGCCTACCTCTAAGAACGTAAGACTGCATCGGCAGTAGCGGGCAACGCGCCTTGCCCGCCTCATGGCGTTACTTAGGTGCGCTGGTCCGCGCCAATCGATTTTGGCATTCCGGATCGAGCAAACCTACATCGTTCCATGGCTGCAATTTGTTTCGCAAGTCAGCCACCAGCTTTCTTCGCGCTGCCGGGCGATCGTTGGAGCGAGCCAGTTGCTCCAATGCAGACTCCAGCCAAGTGACTACTCCGACATAGGCCGGGTCATGAACCAGCAAGAAACCGTGGTCCTGTGTGGCGCTCGCCGCCAAGAGCCGTTCGCATTCGATGGCGGCCACAAAATAGATGCTGCACACCGCTACAAACAGTTCAAAACTGTCCCGGGCGGCCAGGTAGCAGCAGGCTACGATGCGATCAATCCACAACACTTCGTCAACGACTTCTTGGCCGTATGCGTCCCAAGCCGTTTGTCGGTGACGGTCATCTTTCGCCAACAACAGACGGGCACAACGACCGACACCGGACAGCGCATGAGCAATCCCGGTACTGTGCAGAGGATCAACCACGCCTACCGTACCGGGCAACATCAGCCATCCGTTGCCGGAGCCACGCTCCCACAAGCGACTGATCCTAGCGTGCCAGCCTAGCTGGGCTCGGCCATTTACCGCTGGGTCGATCAAGGTGGCTTCTTCCAGGAGTAGCCGCAAGTCTGGATACCTCTCGAGCCAGGCTTGCCAAACTCGGGACCTGATGGCGCTGTCACTATGGTTTTGCAAGTCGGGGAACAGCCGGGCGGGGCCGACAATTCCGACTGAGGTCTCCGGGCCCGCGAATCTGAGCATCCACATCCATGCTCCGTCCAGCAAATGGTGTTGGGCCGCGTCATCCACGTTGAAGGGATCCAAACGAGCGTCGTAGTCCCGAAGTTGTAGAACTTCGGCCCAAGGTTTCACTCCCGAAAAGTGCCCAAACAAAGCCGCTGTGTTGACACGCATTCGGTTACCCAAGCGGTTTAGCCCCAGTTGCCGACCCATGACCGCTCCCGCACCGGAGGCATCAATCACGGTCGTACCGTGTTGGGTGACGAATTGTCCAGTCACATTGAACGTTATTCGCCAGGGCAGCTGGTTGGCGGAATGATCTGGTTCGACACGCAAACCTTCCACCTTCTCCCATAATTGCGCACCGGCGGCTTGCGCATGGCGGGCAAACCAATGATCGACGTCGCTGCGCATCCAGTGGGTGTCGCTTAGCGGATCATTCTCGCTGGCCGCCACCAAGAAACTATGTTGACGAGCTTGGTCGCAATATTCGCGTCCAGGTTGATGCGCAAAGTAGCTGAAGCCACGTTTCTTCCCGGCCCGCAGT
>JANQOL010000328.1 GCA_028289675.1 Pirellulaceae bacterium | reverse complement strand
GACTATCCCTGGCGAACAACTTGGTTCGCCGAACACGCCCAGGAATCCACGCTGGCATTCTTCGCCTCCGATTTTCGGCAAGAGTTGGTCGGGCCCGGCATCGCATTGGCGACCTATGGCGGCGCGCTCTTTCTCTATCCGCCTATGCCTATCCCGGATATCTGGCAGGATCCTCGTCTCGATTTTGCCGACGACATGGAAGAGCGGCTGGTGGCGGCTGCCTGCTTGCACTCACGCGAACGTCATATCGCCATGCTCAGTCCCAATGCGCCAGGGGCCGTGTTCCGAAGGTTGGCCAGGCGTTTTCGCAAACAATGGGTGCATGTGCCATTAGGTCAGTTTAACGATGCCCAGGTGCAACAATTGCGCATGGTGCATGTGCTCAACGGCCGTCAAGTTCGCTCATATGCGGAGCACTTTATTCGCAAGGCGTAGCGCTCTGGCCCGTATACTGCACGCCGATTCACGAGTTGTAGCGAAAGTCCAGATGAACACGTGTATTAAAAGACTTGAAAGAATGACAGTGTGCACGTCAGCTGCCACGAGATTGCTTGTGGTTCACTCTTCGTTTGACCGAAACCGCGTGCCATGGCACTGCGCCTGATGTAGTATTCGGGCTCGTCTTCTGCGCCCTTGTATTTTGCGTGTCGCTGTTGTGGTGCAACGCAACAATCAACGCCTCGGCCGGGTATTCGTGGTGCGTCTGTGAGACTGTTCCGGTGTGAGCTGGATGTTCGTTGTGTCCGCAATGTAGATTTCTACAGAGATAGGATCGCTACAGCATCGCAGATCGGCGCTGGTCGGCTCGAATTTGCTGGCCCAATCGGCCGCTGGTTGACTGGCCAAAGAAACCTGTGACAATCTCTGGCACTGTTTTCTCCGCGTGCGGCCGGTCTGTGCTGGACGCGCGGCAGGCATGATATGACCTCTGATCTTTCTCGAGTGCTGTGTACGGCACGGGAGCTGTGGCGTGTTACATCTCGATCATCTGAAAAACCTGGTTATCATGGCCGCGGCCGATGGTAGCCTCAGCGAACAGGAAATCGCCTTGTTGGTTGATCGGTGTGCGGCACTGGGGCTGGAAGAGGAAGACTTGGAGAAGGCCATCGCGTTTGCGCTCAGCGGAGAAGCCACGCTGAAGTTTCCTGTCGACCGGGAAGAACAGAATCAGATGTTGGCCGACTTGATGCGGATGATGGCCGCCGACGGAAAGTTGGACGAAGTCGAGAAGCGACTGTTTGCGCTAGCTGCGGCCAAAATGGGAATCGACAAAGCTGAACTGGGCGCGCTGATTGATCGTTTGGTAGGCGGATCGCTGGGTGACTAGTGCGAGTCGCACAGACACCTGGCCTGCGTCATCACTCAGTCAGGCAACGTTGGTGGCTCTAGTGGTCGCCAACATGGTCGGAGCTGGAGTTTTCACGTCCAGCGGATTCTCGCTCAGTACACTAGGCAGCCCCGGACGCGTGATGTTGGCTTGGGGCCTGTGTGGCGTGTGGGCACTTTGTGGCGCGGTCGCCTATGGCGCATTGGCTGCCAGGTTGCCATTGTCCGGGGGCGAGTATCTGTTTTTGCATCGACTGGTCCATCCGTCGATCGGATTCCTCGCGGGTTGGATATCAGTGATTGCCGGCTTTACCGCACCCATTGCGGCCGCCGCTCTGGGCGCCGTACTGTACGCTCTGCCCGCAGGCGATAGCGGAGACTTGCAAGTCACCTACTTGGCTGCAGGTGTGATCGTGTTGGCCTGCGGCTGTCATCTGCTGGGACTGAAATGGGGCGCCGGGGCGCAGAATGCGATTGTGGCGGCCAAACTGTGTTTGTTGACGTGCTTCGTTGTGTGGGCATGGTCCTTGGTGCCGGAGGAGCGCTGGCAGGGTTCGGCACTACCTGGACAAGATCCGTCTTGGTTGCCGGCAGACTTAGACCAATGGACGGTGTTGGTGGGCTCGATGTCCTGGTTGGCTTTGAGTTACACCGGGTTCAACGCTGCCATTTATGTCGCGGGTGAGTCCCAGGACGCACAACGTGCCGTACCCCGCGCCATGTGGTTGGCTACGCTTGTGGTGACGGTACTGTACCTGGCGCTAAATGCAATCTTTGTGTATGGACCTGCACCGGAGTTGATTGCCGGCCAGGAGCGGGTGGCCACTATCGCTGCCCAAGCTCTCGGTGGTACGGCCTTGGCACAATTGATGCAGCTGACCATCGTGTTGTCCATGGTTAGCAGCGTACTGGCGATGTTGATGGCCGGGCCGCGCGTCTATCAACGCATGGCCGATGATGGCGTGATGCCACAGATTCTGGCTTCTAAGTCAGGCTCGCCTCGCCTGTCGATCATCATTCAGACCGGGTTGAGCATCGTTGCTTTGTTGATGGCCGACCTGCTCCAGCTGATGAAGTACCTCGGGCTGACACTGTCGGCATGTGGAGCTCTCGCAGTGGTATCGCTGTGGTGGCTGCGCCGAAGACTGCCGGATGCCAGGCCGCTGCAATGGTGGGAACAGTTGGCGGTGATGATCTATGTGGCGATCACGCTGCTGATCTTGGCCGCTTCGCGGAGCACACACCCCGAGGAGTTTACCGCCATGTTGGTCACCTTTGGGACCGGCATTGTTGTGTACCTGATTTGGTCACAACTCGAACGACGATCCACAGAGATTCCAGCGAAGGACTGAATCTTGCAGCCGACCAGTTTGCCGGAAGCCTACCGTTTTTGCCCGCGTTGTGGACAGCGGAATCCGGCTCCCGGCAGCGTGCCGTTCAAATGCCCGTCCTGCGGCTTTGCGAGCTTCTTTGGTCCCGTCGCCGCGGTCGGGGGTTTGATCGTCGACCACGCTCGGCTGCTGTTGGTACGACGAGCACGCGACCCAGGGCTCGGCAAGTGGGGCTTGCCCGGCGGATTCGTCGATGCGGGAGAAACTGTCACCGAGGCTTTGGCCCGGGAAGTATTGGAAGAGACTCAGTTGGAGGTTACGAATTGGGATTACCTGACATCTTTTCCTAACCAGTACATCTACCAGGGCATCGCCGCGCCAGTCATCGACTTTTTCTTTGTGTGCCAAGTCCGCGATACGTCGTCGCTGAGTCTGGCACCCGATGAACTGGATCAACACGTGTGGGTGTCCGACGTAGACGAATACATCGATCACATGGCGTTTACCTCAAATCGAGCCGCCTTGGAGTTGTGGAGTGCTCGGTCTGACCGCAATTGAACTGTAGCTTTTGAGCCAAGAACTGTTTCTGCAGGTGACTTGTTCTCGTCAACAACCGAACCAGATCGAATTGAGCCGTTTGGCCAGGGTAGACGCTGGAAATTTGACAGTTTCGAAGTTCGGCAGGTAAACTCAAAGGCAGCCATTTGTAACGCGTCCAAGCCGTCGAGTGGCGTCGTTGACTCCCGCCCTTGATGCCCATGGAACAGTCATGAGTCGATCCTTGGCTTGCTTTTCTCGTCTCCCTGCGAGTGCCCCTGATTGTCTTGGTGGTGCTATTGCGCTGTGCTTGGTCGTTTGCTTGCAGCCGGTCGCCGTGGCACAGACGCAATTGGCGGACGTGATCGAGAAAGCCGAGAAAAGCGTCGTCCGCATTGAAGTCAAAGGAGACGATGGGGAGAGTTTGGGCAGCGGTTTCGTGGTGGATGATCGGGGAACAATTGTCACCAACTGCCACGTGTTGGCCGGTGCGACTGAAGCCATCGCTCATTTTCCCAGTGGTAAGTCCTGCCCGGTGATTGGTACGTTGGTGATTGATCCGACTCGGGATATCGTAGTGGCGCGCATTGCACTGACCACTGCACCGGCGATACCTGTATCGACCGTGTTGCCCCGCAAGATTTCGGACGTGTTCGCTTTGGGGTCGCCGCACGGACTCTCCTTCACGGTCACCAAAGGCGTCGTATCGGCGATTCGGCCCGCCGCGGAAATGGCCGAAGATCTGGGACGCGATTCGATTCAGGGGACTTGGATCCAAGTCGACGCGGCATTGTCGCCCGGCAACAGTGGCGGACCGCTGATCAATTCGAAGGGTGAAGTTGTGGCCATGAGTACCTTGGCATCCCTAGGTGGTCAGGCTCAGAATTTGAACTTTGGCATCTCCGGAGGCGACATTGCAAAAGCAATTCGCTACTCGCGCGCTGCCCAGCTGCTGCCGCTTCGCGATGGCGTGGCCAACGTCGAGATGGAAGGTGGAGGCGGAGGTGGAGAATCCGGCGGGCCTTCCGCGCCCGAGCAAGCGCTCCGCGATTATCTGGAGATGGCTCGCGAAGACTTTGCTGACCTGAGCCGCGGTCTGCGAGTGGAATCGGCCCGCATGAGTGCCGACCTGAAGGATATGCGCAAAGGCGAACCGAGTATTCCTGCGCAACTGCGAGCCCGCGATCGCGATGCGGCCATTATCCGTGTGGACGTGCCGGGCAAACGCGAGCGTCGCTGGTTCTTTCAATCCGTGTCCGTCAAGGAAGCGGCTTTGGAGCAGCAGCGAGAGCGTATTCGCAAGTATTCCAAGCTGAGAAGTCAGATTCGCGACAGCGCTGACCGGGACTCCATGCTGTCTCTGCTGATGCATTATGGTCCACCGCTCAATCCCCGGAGAATCGACACCGTGGGCTTTGTGTCGGACCTGTTCGTGGTCCATGCCTTCAACGAACATGATGTGTTGGTGGCCTTTGAAGACAAACCTTATCTAGTTTGGATGGAGTCCACGGTCGGGATTTCGCCCGGTGAAATCTTGTCCGGGCCCACGTTAGTTGCTGGAACGGCGACGGTTGTTGGCAAGTCAGGTGTGCCCACGTCGTTCACGGTTTTGAAGCAGGTGCCCGAGGATCGCATTCGCAAGGTTGTGGATGAGTACTTCAAACAGCAGGCACCGGCCGCGGACAGCGCCGCGTCGGGTTTCAGAACCTGGAATGACCGCACTGGCCGCTTTTCTGTCGAAGCTATCTTGCTAAGCACGGACGACACCCATGCGATGTTGAAAAAGCGAGATGGCTCGGTCATCAAAGTACCGATCGCTGCTCTGTGCGATGCCGACAAGAAGTACCTGCGGCAATAGCCCGCCCATCGGCGACTTCTCCCGCGATTTTGCTCGGTTTTGAAGCGAACGGCCGATTCAGAACGCAGGCTTCAAAGTTCAGCTTGGTTGGTTACAATTGCAACTGCCGTCGACTTGTGGGGTCATCTTGGCTGAGCCGCGTCGATGGTCTTGATCTTTTGCAATCCAACAGCGTATTCCATGCCGCAAGTCGCATAGGGGACAGACTCCCGGTCGACATGTGGCCAGCATGCTTTAGTACCGGTCAGTGATCTATGTCGCCATCTGAATCGTCTTTGCCAGATGCATCTGCCGGTCTCAAGTCCACTCCGCTGACTGCCTGGCACACTGCTCAGGGAGCGCGGATGGCGGAATTCGCCGGATACGAAATGCCGATTCAATATTCGGCCATCGTTCCTGAGCATGCTGCGACTCGCAGCCAGGCGGGCTTGTTCGACATATCGCATATGGGCCGTTTGCGCTTCGAGGGGCCGCGAGCGCACGAACTGCTGGATCACGTGTTGACGCGACGGGTCGCAAACATGCGTCCGGGCATGGTGCGTTATTCCCTGGTGTGCAACGAATCGGGTGGCATTTTGGATGACGTTCTGGTTTCCAATTTGGAAACGCCTAGCGGTCGCCAGTATTTTCTGCTGGTGGTCAACGCGAGCAATCGGCCGAAGATTCTAAAGTGGTTGGCTCCGCATCTGGCCGAGTATCCGGACATCGCCTTCACCGACGTCACCGACTCGACCGCGATGTTGTCGGTTCAGGGTCCAGCGTCGGTTCCCATCGTTGAGCAACTGTTTTCGGCGTCAGTTACCAAGCTGAAGTACTACCGTTCTTTGGTGACGGAACAGATGAGCAAGCCGTGCATCGTCAGCCGAACCGGCTACACGGGCGAAGATGGGTTTGAGTTGATCGTACGATCGGAAGACGCTCAGCGGGTGTGGGAGAATTTAATGCTGGCCGGCCGCGAGTACCAATTGCAACCCGTGGGCTTGGGCGCGCGGGACACGCTACGTTTGGAAGCGGGAATGCCGCTGTACGGTCACGAATTGGATGAAGACATCGATCCCTTCACCGCCGGCGTAGGCTTCGCGGTCAATCTTCAAGCTGACGGTACAGATCGTCAATTCGTTGGTGCGGACAGTCTCCGAGCTCGCAGCCAGCAGCAGTTGGCCACCAAGCGAATTGGCCTCAAATTGGTGGGACGCCGCGCCGCGCGGGAAGGTGCCCCAGTAAAAGACAAGGCGGGCAACGTGTTGGGCAAGGTGACTAGCGGAACGTTCTCGCCGACTCTGCAATGCCCGATCGCCATGGCCTACCTCGACAGCGACGCGGCCGGCACCGGTAAGAGTGTCCAAGCGGAGGTGCGTGGCACGCGAATTGACGCCGAGATTGTCGACCTGCCCTTTTATCGGCGTCCCCAATAGCGAACACACTTGCTGACCAGACCACACTTCAACTATGGAGCCTCAATCGCATGGACCCGGAACAACTCAAATACAATCCGTCTCATGAGTGGGTGGCTGTCTCGGATGACCAGGTCGCCACCGTGGGCATCACCGACTTTGCCGTCAAACAACTAACGGACTTGGTGTTCATGGCGCTACCCGAGCTGGGTACGCAAGTGACGGCCGGCGAGGAGTTTGGTGAAGTCGAGTCCGTTAAAGCGGTTAGCCCGTTGTACAGCCCGGTCACCGGCGAAGTAGTTGAGGTGCATAGCGAGCTGGTCGATAACATGGACGCTTTGAGCGAGGATCCGTTCGGAGAGGGTTGGTTAATCAAAGTGCGGGTGGCTGACGGGGCAGCCGCTTTGGACGGCCTACTGGACCATGCCTCATACTTAAAGCAGTGCTCGGAAGTTTGATGTGGCTGGACGTGGTTTGGATCCAGTAGCCGAACCGCGAAAATTTGTTCTTTCAAAATTTGAAGTATGGCCGAGCCGCGCGTGTCGACTCACTCGTGGTGCGGACTAAACATGCGTGCGACGCGCACCGGTTTCGTAGTTTGGAGCTTGGTTGATGGCTTATCTGTTCAATACTGACGAGGACGTGCGGCAAATGCTGGACACCATTGGTGCCGCCTCCATCGACGAACTGTTCGCAGCGATTCCGCGAAGCATGCAAATGGCCGAGCCGCTCGCGATTCCACCGGCCATGTCGGAGTTGGAGCTGACCCAACAGGTGCAAGCTCTCGCGGGTAAGAATCGAGGTGTGACCCAAGACGTTTGCTTTTTGGGCGGAGGCGCCTACGACCATTTTATTCCCGCCGTCGTCGATCATCTGGCCAGCCGAGGAGAGTACTACACGTCCTACACTCCCTATCAACCGGAGGTTAGCCAAGGCAATTTGCAGGTCATGTTCGAGTATGAAACTCTGATCTGCCAACTGACTGGCATGGATGTATCGAACGCCAGCCTTTACGACGGAGCGAGCGCCACTATTGAAGCGGTGTTGTTGGCTCTGGCCAGTCGTCCCAAGTGCAAGCGCGTGGTTGTGCCGGAGAATCTCCATCCGGAATATCGCCAAGTGCTGGAGACTTACCTGCAATGGACCGATTTCGAACTGACGACAGTCGCGTGTCCGTCGGGAGGCGTGCCTTTGGACGCTTGGCAAGCGGAGTTGGACGAGACCGTCGGCTGCGTCGTGTTGAGTCAGCCAAATTTCTTCGGCGTGGTCGAGGATCTCGGACCGGCGGCGGAAGCCGCTAAACAGCATGGCGCGGTGGTGGTCGCAGTAGCGGACATGATCAGTCTGGGTCTGCTTGCCAGCCCTGGCCAGTGGGGCGCTGACATCGTGGTGGGTGAAGGCCAGGCATTGGGCAACCCGCTTCAGTACGGTGGACCTTACTTGGGAATCATGGCCTGCCGCAGTGAATTTGTGCGACGCATGCCGGGACGCATTGCCGGGCAGACCGAAGACCGCCATGGAAATCGCTGCTGGGTGCTGACATTGCAAACGCGCGAACAGCATATTCGTCGAGAAAAAGCCACTAGCAATATCTGCACCAACCAGGGCCTTTTTGCTCTGAGGGCGGCGATCTACCTGGCCTTGCAGGGGCCTCAAGGGATGCGCGAGACCGCCGAACACTGTGCTTGGAAAGCGCAGTACTTGATGGACCGCCTTACCAGCCATGATCGATTCGAGCTGGCGTTTTCCGGTTCATCTTGGCGCGAGTTCGCGATTCGTGACAAAGCAGGAGCCGTGCCCGAATTGTTGCACGAGGCGCGGCAGCACGGCCTGCAAGCTGGACTTGAACTGGGGACTTGGTATCCAAGTTTGCAAGACTGTGTGTTGATTGCCGTGACTGAGAAACGAACAAGAGCCGAATTGGATCGCTTGGCCGACGTCTTTATTCATGCACCGCAAGCTAAGGAACTCGCCAATGCGTAACCAACAAGCTTCACAACTGCTGTTCGAATTGGCGGCTCCCGGTCGCCGCGCCAACCTGCTGCCCGAATGCGACGTGCCCACCGGTGATTTGGGGCAACGCTATCCAGCAGGCGCGCTCCGCGAGCAGCCGCCCGAGTTGCCGGAGCTGAGCGAAGGCGACGTCGTCCGGCACTTTACGAATCTGTCGACATTGAACATGTCGGTCGATACGCATTTTTATCCTTTGGGCTCGTGTACGATGAAGTATAACCCCAAGCGAAACGAGCGCTTGGCCAGTTTGCCCGGGATCGTTGACTTGCACCCACTGCAGCCCGATTCGGCGAGTCAGGGCATACTGGAACTCTTGTACGAGGTGCAGGGATACTTCGCCGAGATCTCTGGTCTGCCATCGGTGTCCTTGCAACCCGCAGCCGGCGCCCATGGAGAACTGACCGCGTTAATGGCTGCCGCGGCCTACTATCGCGACCGTGGCGAGCAGCGCAGCAAAGTCTTGGTACCGGATAGTGCGCATGGTACGAATCCGGCCAGCGCATCGATGGTCGGCTTCAAGTCCATTATGATCCGCTCGCGCGCGGACGGTTCCGTTGACATGGACGCCTTGCGAGAGCATGTCGACGAACAGACGGCCGTGTTCATGATTACCAACCCAAGCACGCTGGGGCTGTTCGAGAATCAAATCAGCGAGATTGCTGATCTGGTGCATCAAGCCGGCGGGTTGATCTATTTGGATGGAGCGAACATGAACGCCATCTTGGGCATCGCCCGTCCAGGAGACTTCGGCGCAGACATGATGCACTACAATCCCCACAAGACGTTTAGTGGACCTCATGGCGGTGGTGGTCCAGGAGCTGGTCCGATCTGCGTCCGCGATTTCTTGGATCCGTATTTGCCCGTCCCACGCGTTGCCAAAGGACCCGAGGGTTTCTATCTAGACAGTAATCATCCCCAATCCATCGGCCGTGTTCGCAGTTTCCAAGGCAACATCGGAGTGCTCGTACGCGCGTATTGTTACATTCGCGCCTACGGCGCGACGGGTCTCAAAGATGTCAGTCGTCACGCGGTGTTGAATGCCAACTACTTGCTGGCCAAATTGAAGCACCTACTGCCGGTTCCGATGGGCGATCGTTGTATGCACGAGTTTGTTGCTTCGGCTCAGCAGCTTAAGAAGGATCGCGGCATCACGGCGATGGATCTCGCCAAACGTTTGTTGGACTTCGGCTTTCATGCGCCGACGGTGTACTTTCCGCTGACCGTCCCTGAAGCCATTATGATCGAGCCGACGGAAACGGAAAGCAAAGAGACGATGGACGCGTTTGTGGATGCCATCGAATCCATATTGGAAGAACCAGCCGAGCAATTGCAAACGGCGCCCCAGTCGACCATGGTAACTCGCCCCGACGAGGTCAAAGCAGCGCGGCAGCCCAGGATGCGATGGACGGCTTCTCACTAGTCGATGTGCCGCGAGGCGGCACGCAAAACATGGCAATTGACCAGGCCCTGCTGGAGCTGTCGGCCCGCAAGCAGTGCGTCGTTCTGCGGGTTTATCAATGGTCTGAGCCCACGCTGTCGTTGGGGTACTTCCAACGTTTGTCGGATCGCGACTCACAGGCTGAAAGCGCGGATTTGCCAGTGGTTCGTAGGGCCACCGGTGGCGGCGCAATCGTCCATCATCATGAGTGGACCTACGCGGTGGCTGCTCCGAATGATCTGCTGAATAGCTCAGTGGGGCCGGCCACGTCTCTGTATGACTGTTTGCATGACGCTGCAGTACAGTGGCTAAACGACTGCGGGTTGCCTGCCGAGAAATGGTCGCCGGGGGACGACAATGAATGTGCCCTGCCCTCCTCCGGTCAGCCCTTTCTGTGTTTTCAGCGTCGTAGTTGCGGTGATGTGGTTTGCCACCACCAAAAGATATTGGGCAGCGCGCAGCGTCGTGGACGTGGCGCCGTGTTGCAGCATGGCAGTCTGTTGGTGTCCCGCAGTCACCACGCGCCTCAGTTGCCGGGCGTCGCGGAACTGATGAACGGCATCGACCAAGAACATCAAAGAGAATTTACAGAGCGTTCGTTTTGTTCTCGGCTTGGGAACGCACTGAGCGCACTAGTGGGTGGATCATTGACAGAATTGGAAGCACTTGACCCATTGATCCACGCGCCGGTAGCCGAGGGGAAGTTTGCGGATTCTACCTGGACAAAGCGGCATTGAAGGCCTTTGAAAGCATTTTTTTGAGGACATCTCTGCCGCTAAGTTTGGATTTATGGGCGTCCGCCCAACTTTATGCCCTTGTCAGACAGTGGGTCGTTAGCGGATAATACGTAGTGCTGTACTCACGATTCCGTGAAACTAGAGCAGTTATTATTTAGTGTGGACAGTTTGCGGGCGTCTTGGCGACCACCATCTCGGATGGTGCAAGACACAGGCTTGGTGGCGCGCACTAGTTGAACAAGAACGCCAATCAGCTTTTCATGTTTTGATTGGTCTGTTGCTCGGTGCGAATTCTCTTGAGGGGTGAAGATGCAGTTGCAGCTGAAGGTGGTGACCGGAGGCCAGGAAGGCAAGCTTATTTCCGTCAAGCATGACAAGTTTCTTATCGGTCGTAGCGACGAGTGTCATCTGAGGCCCAAAAGTGAGTCGATCAGCCGTCGCCACTGTGCAATTGTGCGCAAGGAAGGGCGAATTCTGCTAATCGATCTCAAGAGCCGCAACGGAACCGAAGTCAACGGGAAGAAGCTCGACCCCTCCCGTGCCAAGGTGCTCAAGCACGACGACCACATCAAGGTCGGCAAGTTGGAGTTCAACGTGGTGTTGGAAGCGGGGGTTTCCAACGTCAAGAAATCGGAAGTCAAGAGCGTCAAAGAGGCCGCCGCCCGTTCCGCGGAGAACCTGTCCGACAGCCGCTTCGAGGAAGTCGACGTCAGCAGTTGGTTGGAAGAAGCGGATCAAGTCCAGCGAGTTGGATCGGAGCCTGTGACGCGCCAATTCCATTTGGACGAATCCGAAGAAATCTCGCCCGAATCGACGGTCATGGAGATTAGCGCCGACGAAGAAACCAAGGCCGACGAGAAAAAGAAAAAGAAGCCCGGCAAGCTGCCGCCAGTGCCTAAATCACCCACGACGGGGAACTCCAAAGACGCCGCTTCGGAAACGTTGCGAAAGTTCTTCAGCGGACGTTAATAGCTAACGGCATGCGGCCATCGTAACTAGTGCATTTTGAACGCTCGTTTGATCACGAGCGTTTTTTATTGGATTGCAATGCCGCCGCCGACAATTTCCTTGCGGACCGACAATCGCCAAGCTCACAATAGAGATAAGTGCCGATCGAATCTCTTCGAATTTTCCAAGATTGGGCCCGTCGCGATGCGCTTGCTGCCAATTTGTTTACTAGGCGTCTTGGGCGCACTATGCGTACCCGTCGGTGTGCTGTCTCAGGAACAGTACTTCATTGAGCTGAGTAGCGGCATGCGGTTGGGGCCGGGCGTTCCCAGTGTGACGGATTCCATCAGCACCAACGCGTTTCAACGAGGCGGCTCCGGAGAAGTCCAGATAAAGTCCATTGGTATTTTGGATGATGGGCTGCGGTTGACGTTTTACAACCAATCGCAACGAAACGTATTGCGAGTCGAAGAGTCAACGTTGCCGCCTCAGGAAGAACTGGAGTTGGCTTCGGCCGCAGAGGCTGCCAGATCGGGAAATCCACCGTCGATCCTTGGCATCTTGGGCGTTTCTCAATTCAATAAGTATGGCCGACGCACCTATTCATTTATGACTACTCGCGGGCAAGTGAGTGTTCTGCAGGGTATCACACTGCTAACGCCCACGTTCGCCAAGGTTGAGATTCTACGGACCAGGACCGGCAAGTTCGTGTGGGATTCGCGTATTGCGACGTCGTCCATTCCGGCGAAACGTTTGCGCGAAATTCTGGAGCAGGCTCTCGATCTAACCAAGTCAAGCGATTGGCTGCGGATGGTCTCTTTTTACACGCAGGCCGGTCGTTTTGGTGAAGCTCGCGAAATCATGTTCGAGGCCCTGCAGAATTTTCCAAGTGAGTTAGCCGATCGGCGCCCCGTGTTGGATCAACTGGATCAGCTGCTAGCCAATCAGAAGTTTACGGAAATCAAGCTCCGCAAGGAGTCGGGTCAACAGAAGCTGGCGACGAATCTTTTGTTCGCATTTCCTGTGGACCAACTGCCGCTGGAAACTCAGCTGCGAATCAACAACGAAGTGCAGCAACTGCAGCAAGAATTGCTGGTGATCGCAGACGCCACCACGGCGCTCAAAGAATGTGTCGCGGCCCTGCCAGAACCGGACCAGCAGGTCGTGGCTCCGCTCATAGAGGAGATGCTGAATCAACTGTCACTAGAGACAGTTGTCCGTCTGGCGGATTTCTATCGATTGCGAGCTGACGAATCGATCCCGAATGAAAACAAGGTGGCTCTGGCTTTGTCGGGGTGGCTGTTGGGCAGCGGAGCAGGCATGGACAACTTTGCGGTTGTCAAATCGTTGCTGCGGGTGCGAGTGCTGGTCAAAGAGTATCTCAACGACGCTTCTTCGGCGCGGCGGCGGGACATTTTGGCTCAACTCAAGAGCGAGGAAGGTGCGCAACCCCAAGTGCTCGATCAATTGCTGGAAACGATGCAGCCTCCGCAATCGCCGCCTCCGCATTTGGATCAAGATCCCGTCGGGATGTTTCGCTTGTCTGTCCAAATTGCCAGCGGCCAAACCGTCAACTATCTCGTCCAAGTCCCGCCTGAATATGATCCCAATCGAAAATACCCTTGCGTGCTGGCGTTGCCAGCCAAAGGCGACCCGCCAGACATGGAGATTGATTGGTGGTGCGGTCTGCAAATGCCGGTTCCGTCAGGTGGGGTTTTCCGATTTGGCCAGGCGACTCGCTACGGTTACATCGTGGTGTCTCCTCAATGGATGACCAACGATCAAACATCGTATCAATACACCGAAAATGAGCACGCCAGAGTACTGGGCTGTCTGCGAGACGCGTTCCGCAAGTTCTCCATCGACACGGATCGGGTGTTTGTTTCTGGCCATTACGATGGAGCAACTGCCGCATGGGATTTGGCAGTGGCTCACCCGGATTTGTGGGCGGGGGCCATCATGATCTCGCCCGGCTGTGACAAGTACATTGTCCAGTACAGCGAAAACGTTCAAGGCAAGACGCCGAACGACATCCCATTGGGAACCTATGTTGTCTACGGTGAATCAGACGGTACTCGCAACGACTCCCAGCTAGGACGCTGTGCGACCCGCTATTTGGTTTCCCCAACCTACGATTCCCTAGTGGTCGAGTACCGGGGTCGAGGGCGGGAGCGATTCGCGGCGGAATTGCCGCGCATCATGGAGTGGATGCAGTTGAGTAGCCATCGTCGAATACGGATACCGCGGAACATCGAAACGACGACGATGCGTCCAGGCGACCGCTTTTTCTATTGGTTGGAGGCACCGCAGATTTTGGCCAACGTGGCCGGCAATCCCTACGAATTTGATCCGGCGGCCAAAGGAACGTTCGAGGCAAAAGTTCTGGACCAAACCATCAACGGGGTCAACATCAGTCGCATCCCCTCGGTGAATCGAGGCGCGGTCGTGTGGCTGACACCGGAAATGGTTGATTTCTCCCGTACGGTAACCGTCTCGTTGCAAGGTAAGCGGCATCGCAACGACGTGAGCCCCGACATTCAGGTCATGTTGGAGGATGTCCGCAGACGCGGTGATCGCATGCATGTCTTCTGGCAACGCATCCCACTGTAGCCAGAAGCCTTTACCGCTCGTCGCCCATGGACCAGGCTTGCCACGCAGCCGCATATTTGGCAAGAAATCGCTCGCAGTCCTGCGCAGTCAAAGCTTCGCGATTCCAGGCGGCCGAGATGCACAGTTGCCCCCAGTTGATACATAAGCCCAAACTCAAGTTGGTGTGCTGGCGAACTGGAGGAGCGCCTAAGACGTTGGTTAAGCGAGCGTCACCGATGACTCGAGCTCCCTGATCATCTGGAAACAACTTGTGCATGCCCCGCGAGATGTCACCGGTATATGTCAATACGGCCGTGGCCATGCGGCGGCTGCGATTCATGATCCAGCGCACTAAGTTGGGAGCTCGATCCGCCATCTTCAGCGATTCCAAAAAGTCCAGCGGCAAATGGGAATCGCGCATCCATTCAATTTCATCTCGTACGCTACGCAGCAGGTCGGGCAGGTGCTGACATTCCGCGTGGGTGCGCCCAAGAAACGAGAAACTAAAGCGGTTGGTCGCCGGCAAGCGCAAGTCCGGTCGCGAACGTAGATCATAGGGCATCAGCAGTCGCAGGCGTGACTGTGGGTTGGTGTCGCCCAGCTCCTGATTCCAGCGGCAGCAGGTCTGGAACAGCAATGACAAAGCTAGTTCGTTGATTCCGACCTTTTCGCTCTTGGCACGCTCCTTGATATGGCTGGACAGTTGTCGGTCGAGCAACTGATGACGAAGAGGCTCGCTGACATCAGTGGTATCTGCCTTGGTGTGCTCGTGAGCATGGCCCAATATCGGTTGGGGGAGTTGAAAGTGAAAGTAGTGTGCATTCTTGATCCGCTGCCAGGTCGACAGTGGCCTGGAGGCGGGTCGGGAAAAGGTTCGAGAAAAGTCGAATCGATCTCGTAGTCCCGCCAGCTCCAAGGGTTGCCACGCAACGGTTGGTTGGTCTCCGGCGGCTGAACGAGTTTCGTTGGCGTAACCGGTCAGCGCGTCGATCAGAAATCTTCGCAATCCGATTCCGTCGGCACACGCGTGATGGAGTTGGATCAACAGTCGCGACTGCCCGTTTCGTTCCCGGTACCAGAAGCGCAAGCTGGTTTCCGATTGAAGGTCGATGGGAGTTGGCCAGCCGCGTTCGCTCAGGGGCACGTGAGCGGGTTCTTGCAAAATGACGGGACAGAAACCGGGGTCGTAATCCCACATCAGTTGACCGTCGTGTTCGGCGACACGGCAGGCCAGCAAAGGGTTTCGATGGATGGCAACATGGATGGATTTCGCGAGCAGCTCAAGGTTCAACGGTGTTGCAAAGTGCAACTCGGTGAAACTGGTAGCGGGATGCGGCGGACGTTCATCCCACAAAAAGAAACGCTCGAAGGGGCTTAGTCGCAATGGAAACAAGTCGGCCAGGACGCAATCGTGCTCGGCGTTCGTGGGTTGCAGTTGCTGGGGCCTAGCCATGCAGGGTCTCTCCACCGTCAACGACTAGTGTCTGGCCTTGCACCAAATCGCTGAGTGGACTGCACAAGAATAAGATCGCTTCCGCGACGGACTCAGGTGACAGAGTTTTATCGCCAACCAGCCGCCTGGACGCTACGGTGGCGAAAGCTTGATCACTGCCCGGAAATCCGCGAGTCGAATCAGTTTCCACCAAGCCGGCCAGTAGGACATTAACGTTGATTCCTTGATTGCCGACCTCCAAAGCCAAGTGCCGTGCGAGACTTTCCAGGGCTGCTTTGGAAGCTCCGATCAATCCGTAGGCGGGCAGAGCTCGATGCGAGCCGTGGCTGGACAGGGCTACGATCTTCCTCCGACGTGCCGCGCTTGCATCGGCCATCAGCGGCAGCGCCGCCTGAGTGAGCAACATCAGAGCTCGCACGTTGGTGTTCATCGTGGATTCGAAATGTTGTGGGGTCGCTTCACGCAAGCTTCGGAAACCTCCTGAGGCCGCGTTACTGACAAGCACGTCCAAGTGGCCGAACTCGCTGCCAACAAACTCCAGCATACTGGCGATATCTTCTGGCTCACTGACATCGGCTTTGATGCTGGCTGTCCGCCTGCCCATGGCCGCGATCTGGTCCGCCAGTTCGCGGGCGGCGGTTTGGCTGGTCACATAGTTGATGATGACGTCGGCGCCCGCCTCCGCCAACTTGAGAGCCGTTGCTCGACCGATGCCTCGCGAGGCTCCAGTGATCAATGCGACTTGGCCTTCCAAATCAATCATCAGTATCAGCTCCTGGCTGCGAGGGATGTGTCTTCTGCGTCAAGTGTTGTTGAAAACGGTGAATCCGTTCTTCGCAGATTCCCAAGACGCCTGGGTGCGGGCTATGCCGGAGACCGCACTGGATCGCTTCGAATATCGAGCGATCTTCCAGCAGGATCTTCTTGGTAATCGCGGCGGTGAGGCGTCCCCAGATTCTGGCGGACCATTTCTTGATGGATCCCGTACCTTTGGGCACTCGAGCGAACTGGCGTACCGTCGCGACACACTTCTGCGGTCCGGTCGGTACAACACAGTTCACCAAACTGATCGCGTCTGTAAAGGAAAACAGCAAATTGGGAAACACGTGATGCTGCTGGTAGCTCCCGGTCGGCTCAACGCCGAGCCAACGGACAAAACGTGATTCCGCACGCTGGAATACCGCGTCCAGACGGCTGTGGGGGCTAAACGGTAGTTGAGTAGCCATCCACGTATGACTTGTTTCCAAAAAGTGCTCGGTGCGCGCCGCGCCAGGATCTTCGCGAAAAGTGTCCGCGTGGACGGCCGGCACGTGGTAGGACTCCAGCGAGTTTTCGATGGGGATCTTCCAATTCGCGGGATACTCAGGCTGCCAGCGTAGCGACAAACACCAATCGTTTCCAAACCGTGACTCCAGTAGCTGAGTCACCGACTCGCCCAAAAATTGGCGAATCGGGATCGGGTTCGGTGCTAAATTCACAAACACCAACTGCCCAACGGTGGATAACTGGAATGTCGGCAGCTGTAGCTGGTCACGATCAATCGGTACAAAGTTTTTGGGCTGAGGAATCTTGCCTGTGGATCCGTCAGCGCGATACTCCCAGCCATGATACTGGCACTTCATCGATGGTGAGTTGCCACATGGAGAAGAGCAAATCAACGCATGTCGGTGAGCGCACACATTGGATATAGCTCGGATTTGGCCGCCGAAGTTTCGTATTTGCACTGGTGTGTCGGCCAGCGTGCAAGTTAAGAAATCTCCATCTCGAGACAACTCGGCGGTGGTGCCGACGATGTGCCAACTCTCACGCAGCGCGCTTTGCCATTCTTGCTGGTATTCCGCCTCACCGTGGTAACAGATTGGCGCCAGCAGGTGTGGGAGTCTGGTTTCGGATTGAAACGGCATGCCAACGGTCGATGAGAAAAGGACGTGTTGCCGGTCCGGCCATGCGCAACAGTTGCCGAATGGTGCTCTAAGGCGTGTTACTGCCGGATTGCTGTTGAGCTGGCACTGCTGCTGGAGTCGGCGAGGATAGCCAGGCAACTTGGTAGTCGAGACAGTCCAGAATCAGTTCATGGTTGACACCGTAGAGGCTGAAGTCGAAAGACGCTTTGCCCGCCTCAGCCGTGTTCAAACGAACATGAACTTCTAAAGACTCGCCAGGAAATGGCAGGCGGCCCAGCGACAGTGCCCCCATGCGAACCGGCAGGGCCGATCCGGCGGCAACCTGCTGCCAAGCCAAAATGCCGGTGGCGAACAGGCAAGCGTCCAAGGCCGCACTGGGAATCTTCCAACCGCTGACGTCGCGATCGCTGCCGGCCAATTCGATCAGTGCGGGCGCTAGGATCTTGCCAACCAGAGCACCCTCGAGCAAAGCAAATTTGCGCAGGCGTTGCAATGGCCAGCCGACATAGAATTGGCTATCCGCGGTCGGATACGACACTGAACTCCAGTCGACGGCGGTCGGAATCTCAACTTTTGTGTTGCCGGTCAAGTCCTCATTCGCCGGCGCGGCGACACAGTGAAAGTGCCGCCGATTAGCATCCACCAAGCGTCCGTCCCGAGCGCGAAAATCGCTGTACAACTGGCAGTGGACGTGGTCGATAGCGCTCGTGTTGACCTCGACGCGCACCTGTTGCGGGCCGTCATGAAAGAACCTCAGACCGTTGGTGGCTTCGATGTCGCGCAACATCAGGCTAGAACATGCCAAATGTTGGTCGGCTGCCTCACGCAGTATCTCTGCAGCGACTACAAACGGAAGCAAAGGCCGGCCGTCCAAGGTATGGTCCGTCAAAAATGGGTCGCGGGTCGGATCCAACTCGACCGAAAACGCGCGTTGGCCACCGCCTTGGGGCGTGATCTCGCGGTCCAACAACGGTGCTGCCAACTTGGATGTACGTTGGTTGTCCGCCGGTGTCGAAGATGTTCCGGAAACTAGCGTCTCGGCCGGGAAGAACATGCGATAGTAGCGATCATCCGTGATCAGCACCTCCCGCTCCCCTGCCCCGCATTCCAACTCGGCCAAAAGGTGCTCGATGCCTTCGGCGGCGGGCATGAACTGCATATCGATCATTTCCAATGCCAGCCGAGTTTCCGGCTTGGTAGCCATCCCCACGTCGCCCCAGGCGTGCCAGTGAAAGCCGACCGCGGTCACCTCAGGGCGTTGCCGAGAAAACCAGTCGATCTGCTTGCATAGCATTTCGTTAGCCAGCGAGTAGTCGGTATGTCCGTTGGCACCAAATCGCCCGCTAATGGAACCAAAGCCCACAAAATACTTGAGCGGGTCTGCCTGGGTGGCTGCCATCAGCGACAAGGCTCCGTCCACCTTGGCGGCGATGCACTGTTCGACTTTGTCGGCTTGCTTGCGTTCGAAGCGCGAGTCTTTACCTACTCCGGCGCCGTGCAGAATGCCCTGAATAGGACCGGTCAATTGCCGAGCTCGCTCCACAATGGCCTGAACCGCCTGACGATCGGCGACATCGCAGCTGTGGTAATGGGCGGTGATGCCAAGGCCTGCCAGACGTCGCAAGGTGGCGTCGATCTCTAACGCTTTCTCGGTGTTCTGCCAGGCTTTGACCGGGTTACCGCCCTGCTCCCGCGCTTGGGTCATGACCTGGGCCTTCAGCGCCCGCAACCCTGCTTCGTCTAAATCTCGCCAACTGGGATCGAAGTTTGGCGGGGGTGCGGTGCCCAGCAGATGCAGCTTCAGATCGTAGCGCCGCGCCAGTTGTTCAGCTACGTAAGCGGTAATTCCGCGAGCTCCACCGGTGCAAATCCATGTGCCTCCCGCTTCGATCGATTGTCGATCGCCAGTCAGAGGGCGCGCGATTGCGCGCACGACATGCCGCAAGCCGCCTCGGTATGAGACTTCGAAATCGTAGTTGGAAATGGCCAGTTCCTGCCAGATGTTGCCAACCACTTCGGCGGGTGACTGATTAATGTCACAGTCCAGGACTTTGACCGGCAGAGGTCGAATACCTTGGGTCCAGGTTTCGATCACCATCGACTTTAGCAATCCCGCGAGTCCGCCGCCTTCGGCGCTGTGCAGGCTGCCGCTAAAGCCGAAATCACCGCCTAGCGTGGTGACAGCGACCAGATGAGCGTCGTCGGCAATGCCATGCTCAGTGACATGCGCCAACCAGGCTTGGGCCAGCCAAAAATTTCCGAGCAAACCTGGATTGCGGCGACTTTGCCAGTGTTGCCGGTCCAACGAAATGGCAGCATCCTGATCCCAAGGTGTCGTGATGAACAAGTGAGGTATGACTTGCTTTTGCGCCAGGGCGCGGAAGCGATCCGCCAAGCTGGTTGGATGGTCGTCGCCAACCATACGGATGGCCTGCACACCTGCCGAACTCAAACGCGCTTCCAATTGTCGGGCGACAGGATTGTCGCCCACGACGACGGCAGTTCCTGACCAAATTGGCTGACGACCGGACGCGTCAGGCAAAGGAGCGGGTGCCATCCGCAGAATGTACCGCGAGGCGATGGATTCTGAATCTGCGTCGGCAGCCGGCAGTGTCGCAGCAGCCGAACCAGAGTTTAAGCGTTGCCACTCCGGGCTAAACGGCGGTGGTCGTCTGCGAGACTGAACGACGAATTCACCCCGTCGCAAGTCCAAGCCTACACGAGCTGTTGTACCGGAGGCCAACTCGGTCGGAGACGAAGTGATAGAATTGGTCAGGTGCGATTTCTCGATTACCAATTCGCCTCGCCGTCGCTCGATCAAGAGCTGTTGTCCAGTTTCGCCGTCTACCGCCATCAGCCACCAATCGTGCCGGACTTCCAAGCCGCGTGCATTGTTGACCAACTCTTCGACAGTTGGCGAGCTTTGCAGGCAGCGTGAGATCGTTAGAACATCGTGCGCTGTGCCTGATTCCGTCGCCATCAAGGAACCGGCCACTAGCGTTCGAACGCGATGCACCATGATGAATGGAGTCACGGACCCAGGTACGATCAGTGCGGTTTGGTCAGTGCCTTCCCACGGTATTTGGCCCAGAGGAGTGCCATGCGAGTTTGCCAGCCAGACCGGCAGTTCCAGTTGCACGAGCCACTGAACTGGCGACGCATTGGTTGTCGGTCCGGTGGCCCCATCAACCATCGCACACGGTGTCAACTGCGCCTGAGCGTGCAACACACGATCAAATGCGCACACTGTTCGAGGCTCTAGCCGGCAACTATCTGCTATCTGTTGCGCGCGGTCGTGGTGCCAATCTGCATGTCCATTGTCTGCCTTGGAAAGGCAACGCATGTCCTCTGTTCGGTGCCGCGAGGCCAAGGCATCGATATGGTGCTGAACCGCTGCGGCAAACTTCTCGTCCCCAACCAAACGACCGGAATCATCTGGAACCATTTGAGGCAAGTGGCCAGTCGAAGCGTCAACGGATGGTTCTTGGGCAGCGTCCGAGTTGCTGTACTCTCTGTCTTGGGGTTGTTCGTTTTGGGCCGGAATCACGTTTGGTTCTGGGCCTGCCTCGGCGACCGGCGCCGGGGGATTCGCGCCGTCGCCTAGTGCAGCCGTATCTGCATGTTCGACCAAGGCTGTCAGGATATGGCGAAGCGTGGCAAACGTAGGGGCCGTCCCGCTCTCCTCGATCGGCATGGTGGTAGGAACTTGGAGATCAAACATCTCCCGCAGTTCTCCTAACAGCTGTGCCTTCTTGATGCTGTCGATGCCCAGGTCGGCTTCCAAGTCGGCGTCTAGCTCGACAATCTCGGGAGGATACCCAGTTTGCTCGACCACAAAGTCGATTAGAAAACTCGTCAGTTGTTTGATGTGATCCGAATCGGATGCCGTCGGGTTGACTGCCGTCTGGGCAGCCTGCTCCGCGCTGGGATTCTGGTTTTCAGCTGCTGCGGCAAGCGTTGCTACATCTGCGGTGGTGCCCGTCGACAGCCATTGTCCTTTGCCGGGTGTTTGTTCCAGCAGATCGACGATGTCCCGCAAGCTGCGAAACTGATCCAATGACAGATTGGAGTGAACCTCCAGTTCAAAGAATTCGCGGAGTTCTCCAAACAGCTGCGCTTTCTTGATACTGTCGATTCCAAGATCCGCTTCGATATCCCAATCCAGTTCGATGATCTCAGCCGGGTACCCGGTTTGCTCCACCACGAAGTCGATCAGGAATTGTTCGATGGCCACAGTAGTCGACGCCGACTCGGTTGCACTCGCGGTTTCGATGCTCGCTTGGCTTCGACTAACCATCGGCGCCATCGCCGGATCGGCGTCTCCCGACACGCGCGATGGTTGTGCAGCTTGGTCGCGATGGGTTGCAGGTGTGGCTGGAGCGGATGGCGACTGGGCCGCCAAACGTCGGGCGGTGCGCCGGGCATCGGTGGCATCGAAGTGTTGAGCCGGCTTGCTGGTGGAGATTTGGCCAGCGTCAGATGCAACGCGTATCTCGCTCTGCGCCTTGGCGCGTCGTCGTTGGCGCCGTACGGATGTGGCGTCGAAGTGGACGGGCACCTGTGGCTGCTGTTTGGTAGCCGGGTTGGTCATAGTCGAGTCGGTCATAACCTCCAAGGCGGCTTGCGCGAACTTGAGCTGCAGCTCTGCGCCTCGGCGCGTATGGTCCGTCGAAATCACGTGAATGCTCGACCCACCGGCGCGTATCAGTTTGGACAGCACTTGCTGCGGGCCTACCTCGACTGCCACGCTGATTCCGTCCGCTTCCAGGCGCTTGATCGCACCGACGAAATCTAATCTTGTGGTCAGTTGATTAGCGAGACCGAGCCGCATCTGCGGCGGGTCGGCAACGTAGGCATTGCATACGCTGCTCAGCAAGGGCAAACCGGACGGTTGGATGTCTATGGCTTGCAAAGCGTTCAAAAAGGGTTCGACCGCGGGTTCCAAGGCTGGAGTATGAAATGCAGTTGGCACTGGCAGCAGGCGGCTGGAAATACCTGCATCGTCGACTTGTTGCGCAAGGGCCGCGATGGCTGCTTGTTTCCCGCCGACGACCGTTTGTTCGGGTGCATTAATATGTGATATGTGGAGTGGTAAGTGGGCCGCGTCTATCAGTTGCTGGGTCGCCGCTTGATCTGCTTGGACGCTCAACATCGCGCAGCCGACTGGTACATGCGCCAGAATGGACTGGCATCGATGCCAAGTTGCTTGCAGGGCAGTTGGCAAATCCCAGCAGCCAGCAGCCAGCATTGCTGGGAATTCTCCGTAGCTGTGCCCATAAGCGGCTTGTGGGCGGAATCCGCGATCAAGCAATGCCCGCATCAGCATCCAATCAGCGATCAGCATGGCCGCCTGCGTGTGCCACACGTTTTCACCCAACAGATGATTGTCGCCCCACGCCAGTTGCGCGAACGAAGGCTGCCGGAGTTCCGCCAATGCTTGATCGGCAACGGTCATGTGGTGGGCAGCATCTGGATCTGATTCCGTCCAGGACCGAAGCATGTCGGCGTATTGCGAGCCTTGCCCCGGAAATAGCCAAGCGACCTTCGCTTGCCGGCGCTGAGAGGGGTCCGCGGCATGATAGAAAATCCCCTGTTCCGCCAGCGGGACCAACGCTCGCGCGTTGCCCAGCTGTCCACGCAGCATCGCTAGCTTGCTCGGCAACTCGTCTAGACGACAAACCACTGCCGCTCGCCAGACGTCCTGTTCCGTGAAGCGCACGCCCGTCGGATTGGATTCCGCGCCTATCGCGGTCAATTGAGATTCCAATTCGGCTCTTGAGTTGGCGGCAAAACGGAAGATGCGTTCTGATTCGGCTGCGCTTGTGTTCCGTAGGTCTTGGGACTTAGGGGCGCTGCCGTTCGCTGGAGCCAGGTGTGCCGAAGCGCCGGAGGACACCTGAACCAGGTAGCTTTGGCCGCTCGCCGTATGACTGGCGATCAGGTCGGTATGACCCGCGGGAAATAAACTGGTGGTGATGACATCCAACATGGACTGAGACGCTTGCAAATATCCTGTCCACGGCACGTTCGGAGCAATGCTTAGCTCGTTGGGCACTTCTTTGGACTGGTTCGACTTCAGTCCGTCCAGCAGATCGCGGTCGCCAGCGGACAAGCCCAAACCACCGACCAGGCGTGACGGAGGACGGGCGTTCGACCACGAGGCAGCGCGGCGAATAGACTCTTTCAACGATTCGCTATCAAATCCTCCGGCAATGCCATGAATGGTGGCTAGTACGGTATCGCCGTCTCGCAGAGCGTCACACTCCCGCTTGAGCACCAGCAGCGCGACTCCCTCGCCCACGTCGTAACCGTCAGTGGTACCGGAGTTGCTTAGCCGGCCCAACTGGCTCAAGTTCTCGATGGCCGCACGATCCAGTGCACGCTGCGCCGCCGCGCAGAGCACGCTGGTGACCGACCCGCAGTGCAACAGATCGCAGGCTGCCGACAAGGCAGCTGTCCCCGCACAGTCGCCGGCATCGATGGCCATGGCACCGCCCATCAAATCAAATGTCTTCGACAAGCGTGAGGCCAGCGTGCTGCTCGTAAACGAACCGGTTTCGTCCAGCAGCGCGGGCTGCTCCGTCAAAAACTGTTGTTCAAACTGCGATAGCAACTGTTTGATGGTGTCGGCGGGCACAGCGTTGGCGGCCAACGAGTGCTGGAGGCGTTCCAGGAACTCTGGCAACCGGAGGCCAGCAAAGAGTGAGTTGCCAAAATCTCCGCCAAAAGGGCTGCCCACCACGACCGCCGACCGCTTTCGATCAAATTCGCGATCTAGCAATCCGGCTTCGCGCAACGCTTGTTCGGCCGCGTCCAACAGCATGAATTGCAACGGATTGGCTTGCGCGATTTGCTTAGGTGGTACTTTGTGAGTTCGCCAGTCGTATTGGAAGTCGGTCACGAAGCCACATGCGGTTAGCAAATGGTCTCTTTGCCTAGCTCTCGCCGCCGGCGGCAAGGTGAGGTGATTGGTCGGGTGTCTGAGAAACTGCTGGTAGCTCTCGAGATTAGCCGAGCCGGGAATCACCAGACCACGGCCGATGACGGCGATCGGCTCAAAGGCGTGCAGTTCTTCTGTCGTCGCAATGGTTCGTTTCGGGCTGCTCTCAACATGAACCGGAGGTGTTTCCGACGAGGCGGGAATGTACTGGTCGACCACGAGGTGTACGTTCAGGCCGCCAATTCCAAACGCGTTGACGGCTGCCCGCCGCGGTGTGTCCGGCGGCAAACTTGGCCACGGCTGCACTTGGGTCGGAACGTACAAGGGAATGTCCGACCATGGGATGGAGTGGCTCAATTCCTGGACGTTGGCCGAGGGAGGAATGGTCTCGTTTTGGATGGCCAGCACGGACTTCACCAAGCCCGCCAAGCCAGCGGTTTCCAAGGTGTGACCGATGTTGGATTTGACACTACCGACAGGTAGGCGCCGGCCGTCTGTGAGTTGTTCGCCGTAGAATCCAGCCAGCGCCTCCATCTCTGTGGCATCGCCGACTTGCGTACTGGTAGCGTGGGCTTCGACCATGTGCACTGAATCGGGGCGCACGTCGCCGGAATAAGCTCGACGAATGGCCTCCAACTGCCCCTCCTTGCGCGGCGCCCACAGCGAACGTCCACGTCCGTCGCTCGACAATCCGATGCCGCGGATGACGGCCTGGATCGTATCGCCATCTTGGGTTGCCCGATCCAGCGTTTTGACCAAGATCGACACGTAGCCTTCAGAACTAATCAGTCCATCGGCGTTTTCGTCAAAGGGTCGCGAAGCTGTCGCGCTGCAGGATTGTGCGTGAGAGAACAAGATCAGGCTATCTGTCTTGTTGTAAGATGCCCCACCGACAATCGCCATGTCTGTTTGGCCAGCTTGTAGTGCATTGGCAGCTAAGGCAAGAGCAACCAACGATGAAGCGCAGGCCGCGTCGATTGACATATGGGGGCCGTTCAACGAGAACGCGCGGCTAATCAACGCCGCCGCGTAGCTGGCGTCCACATGGGGCTTGCCCGCTTGTCGCTGCGGTCGCCCATCACGCAATTGCTCCAGCAGAGCCTGTTGGATCGCTGGGCCATCGGGCACGGATGACCATTCAGGCAGTTCCGGCAGAATCTGGACATAGTCTTCGACCAACGTCCGGTACGCCAGCTCGCCTCCGAGCGTCGAACCACCGCTATGACCGATGTAGACTCCAGTTTTGCGCAACGGCAGATTGCGCGGATCGTAGCCAGCATGCAAACACGCTCGTGCGGTGACTTCGCACAAGTTGAGGTGGCACTCGTCCCAATCAGCGGCTTCACTGGCCGCAATGGGCAAGATATCCCAATCCCAATCTCGCGGTGCTACAAAGCCACCAATGTCGGAGTAGGTCTTGCCTCGCTGGCCACGCTGTGGATCGAAGTATCGAGCTCGATTCAGTTTGGCATCAGGCATGCGCTCGATCGCGTAGCCACCCGAACTGAGCAACTCCCAGAAGGAATCCAGGTCTTCGGCACCCGGAAGGCGGCAAGCCATGCCCACGATCGCCAAAGGGCGGTTGAGCCAGCTGGGCTGTTGCGACAAGGAATTCGGGTCCGGCATGAGAGACGATCAAAGATGTGCGGAATGGACGCTAGTTTTTCAGGAAATTCGATTTTACATCGTTTACCCAGTCCGCAACGATGGCTGAACATGTCGACCGAACGCATCCGCCTATTGACGCTTGTCCCTGCTCGATTAGACCACTAATCTCGGTTGTGCCGGTTATGCAGCGGGCAAGCGCAGCCAGCGGTATCGTCAATTGAATGGTTGGCTTGGCCACCGTGCGATCGACGTGTGACCAGCTTGACTGGGGCCGCGAGAAATAGAGGCTGGGTACAGAGCCCGGCCCCACCAATTTTAGCTGCAAAATGTCATCACTGGTGTTTTCAGTGGATATCTGTGGCAGTCCGTATAGAGCGGCAATCACGTCTTGATGTGGGAGGTCGGGAAGTGGTGACTTCGGCCATCCGAAGTTCTGCTGCAAGGCGAAATCCGCCATTCGCCCCAGTAACTCGCGATTCACCTCGGGGCATCGGATGGTCGAGCTAGCTTGCGTCGAGCTACTGGTATCGAAGCTGGGGTC
>JANQOL010000324.1 GCA_028289675.1 Pirellulaceae bacterium | reverse complement strand
CGGGACATTTGGCTCCTCCTTGAGTCACTGTGGTAGGTAACTCGGGAGGGTGCCAAATGTGCTAATCGCAGAAAAGGCCAATTAAGAAACAGTGCCTAGACAATTGCAGTACTAAATCTGCTGAAGATTGTTGTCACTAAATCAAGGGTCTATCATGCGCAACACAGTTTTCTCAATCGTTACTCTTTTTGTTCTATTCACACCAGAGCCTCTAAGAGGTGACTTTGTTGTTCCGGCTGGATTGCAGGAAGGCGATCAGTTTAGAGTCATGTTCGTGACTCAAGATACGACGCAAGCAGTTTCACAGAACCTAAGTTTCTACGATGACTTTGTGAGCCAGCAGGCTTCGAATGGCACTTGGACGGCAGGCCTAGGAACCAGTGACTGGCGAGTTGTCGGATCAACCCTCGCCGACAATGCCAATAATCACACTGCCACGTTGCCTGCCGGCGGTGGCGTGCCGATTTTCAATCTGGCAGGTGCCATTATTGCGGAGGACAATGCAGATCTTTGGGACCTCAACCTGACAAACCCGATCAACATAGACCAGGACGGGAACGAGCTTGCGGTAGAGGTCTGGACCGGCACTAGCCCAGCCGGTGCTCGGCGCACGAATCGATGGTTGGGTGCGCCAAGCGGGCTGACGACGGTTGGACTTAGTAATGCAACCAATGCATTCTGGACTAGCCAGTCATTACCTGCAGCCAACACCGAGTTCCGCCATGCCTATGCGATATCAGGGGTAATCACTGTGACAGCTGTTCCTGAGCCAGGGACAGCGTGGACCCTTGCTCTTGCGTCTCTGCTTTTGTTTTCTCGGCGACGGACGCTGTTGGCGCCTGCTTCCTAGCGCAAGTCGCAAGAGTACGCGACCGTCAACGATTCCGCATGGGATTACAAGAATCTTAGGGCACGCGCCTCGAATTCGATGTAGGGAATGTGGGTTAACTTTCAGGGTGACTGCTCACACGGTGCGTCTTCTTGACCTTCCAACACGGTCTGACTGGCTCTTGGACGGGCGGGGAAGATAAAACGGCAGGCGATGGCGATCAGCAGCACTGCGGGGGCAATGATTAACCCGCCGAATTTGATCTTGTTCACCATCCAAGCCAATGAGACGCTGGTTGAACTAGGACCACGTTCTGAAAACCAGCTCGCCAGTGCAGCGTTCTCGCCGATGTCACCAAGGACGGCTAGTAAGGGAGGTATCAAGATCAGCGCACGAGCCCAACTTGGACGATAGGGTCCGAGTGCCAAGAGCAACAAGGCGCCGACAAAGATGGCATTCGCCATAAAGAACGGCACGTCCGTGACTAGATGCCGCCGGTACAACTGCCGCGTGGTCTCGTCCAGCGCGCCCAGTCGCTGGTTGGCTTCGTCAAGACTAGCGGCAGGTATCTCGTCAAAGGGCCGATCGGGCGCCATCGCGGCCAGCAGTTGTGGGTAGGCGCCCGCGAAAAAAGCCGCTGCGGTGGCTGGCAGGGCGAGTGCCACGACGCACAACATGATTTTCGTGAACCGGGTCATGGATAGGTCTATTTCTCCAGGCTTGGATCGTGGGTCAATCGTCTGCAGTGGGCTCACGAAGTAGCGAACCGCTCGCAGTTGGTGGCTGTCTGTTCGGTAGCTGGCTACAACGGCAACTTTGATACTCGGCTGAGCTGGCGAATGCAACGCGCGCCGGCCGATTCAACTCGGCGACCGATGTTTGGCGCTGAGAAAACTGTGTACGATGATCGCCGCACCTACTTTTGTGAGACTTCAATCTCAATTCGTTGGCGGTGCGCGCTACCGGTCCCAGTGAATTGCTACCCTCAGAGTGATAGTCCATGGTGAACAACGAGCAACCAACAACCCCCTGGAATGTGCGCGAGGCGCTACCGGCAGACGCACCGTCTTTGGTGGACTTTAACTGCGCTATTGCCCGTGAAACGGAAGACAAGGAGCTCGACCGAGAGATCGTCTCGCGGGGTGTGGTCCGTGGATTGGAGCAAGGAGCCGAAGTGGTCTACCTACTGGCTGAGAAAGATGGGCGTCCCATCGGATCGTTGATGCTGACGCGTGAGTGGAGCGATTGGAGAGACGGATGGATGGTGTGGATTCAAAGTGTGTACGTCGACAGTGAATTTCGCGGCCAAGGCGTCTTTCGATCGTTGTTAGACGCGGCTACCGAAAGGGCACAGGCCAATCCAGACGTAGTGGGATTGAGGCTGTACGTCGAGAATGAAAACCAGCGCGCCCAGATGGTTTATGCCCGCACGGGTTTCGAAGATCCGCACTACAAAGTACTCGAGAAGACGTTTTGAGCGCTGGGTGGGTATCGCACGGGGCCATGCACGCGTGCGTGTACGACTCGCGCTAGAAATTGGATTCGTCGTAGAAGCGACTTAGGCCGCGAAAGCGGCGAATCATCGCCAGCATGCACAAACTGATCACCAACAAGCCACAAACAAAGATCGCGCTGAAATCCCACTTCACGAAATCATCTTCGGGGAACACCCAGCCCAGTAATACGAAGCCGACCGCTGACAGCGCGGTGGTCAGTATCACAAATCGCCGTTGAAAAAACAAACTGCTGGCCACGACCATCATGGGAAAACCGATGAGCAACATGGACCTGGGTTGATCGGCAAAAGCGATCAGAGTCGTGAAGATCGTCACGTCCAAAGTCAGCCAACTGACAATGGCGGCTTGGCGCCAGCGCACACGATGAACGCAAACTTGCAAAACCAGGGAGGCGAACAACCAGGCAAACAACAGCAGCATGCGGTAGCGAAAGTGAGCGGTCTGTTCGCCACGCAGCACATAGGCCACGGCCACGATAATGGTCGTCGCACCGATTCCCAGCACGTGGGCGACCAAGATCGGCTCCCGCTGCCACCAGTGGTAGATCCGCTCCATGAAGCTCTCTTGAGCTGTCTCAATCGGCTGGTCACTCAGCAGACGCTGTAGGTCTGCGGCCAGTTCACTAGCCGACGCGTAACGGTCCGCCGGATCCTTCTCCAAGGAACGCAAACAGACGTGATCCAATTGGCGATCCACGCGTTTGTTGAGCTTCGAAGGTGCCGGTGGGCGTCGCTCCAGAACTTGGATTAGCACGTCAAACGGTGTAGGACCACTGAACGCTGGTTGGCCGGCGCACAGGCAGTACAAGATGGCTCCTAGCGAGTAGATATCAGCCGCCGGTCCAATGTCTTCGTTGCGTCCAGACGCTTGCTCGGGGGCCATATAGGCGGGTGTGCCCAGAATCTGTCCGGTAGTGGTCAGCGATTGGTCGCGATAGGCCAGTTTGGCGAGGCCGAAATCGATGATCACCGGTTGGCCCTCGGCATTCACCAAAACGTTGGCTGGCTTGAGATCCCGATGATAGACACCTTGCTGATGCGCGTACTGCAGCGCGTCGCACAATTTGTGGACGATGCGGACCGCTTGCGTCGGATCCATGCCACCGCGTGCAACCAACTCAGACAGACTGCTGCCATCGATGTAGGCCATCGTGTAGAAAACGAGTCCGTGCAATGTACCCACTTCATAAATGGGCACGATGCCCGGATGTGTCAGCGCGGCTGCCGCCTCGGCTTCACCCAAGAAACGCTCTACTTCTTCGGCACTGGCCAATTCGCCCGACCGAATTAACTTGAGCGCCACAATGCGCCCGAGCTGCAGATGCCGGGCGCGGTAGACCACGCCCATGCCGCCGCGATCAATCTCCTCCAGTATTTCGTAGTCGCCAAAATGTTTTGGCAGTTGGTTGACTAAGCTGCTACCAAAGTCACCAAGATCACTCGATAGCGGAGAACGGACATGGTCGTCCCCTGCCGGTAGGGCGATGGTCGACTGCGACGCAGCTTGACTCACCGGCGCTGTGGAACTGCTCTGCGAGGTCAGCCGCTGGTGCAGTTCGAAGAACTCTCGCAGTTCATCCGCATATTCAGGGTATTGCCGCACCAAGTCTTCCGGGCTGGCGCCTCCTTGCTCGTCATCCTGGACGAACTGAGCAATAACCTGCTCAATCGATTTTTTGTCAGAAGGATCGGACATCGAGTTCGCAATAAAGGCGGGTGCAGACTAATCCGTCGCGGGCAAGATTCTGGTAGGGCATGCCGTGCCGTTTTCGAGCGTTACTCAATCGGCGGGTTCACTGTTCCAGCTGCGGTGTCGCGAAACAAGAAATTGTGAGTTTGCAGGGTATCGACTCCCGTGTCAAAGACCCGCTGGACTTCAGCCAACGCGACGGGCCGTGATTGCAGGTCAGCTGTAAAGGCTTGGTAGCCAAATTGATCGAACAATTGAAACGTCTGCACCAAATGCGGATTGATTTGAACGCCCGACGGCTGATGTTCGGTGACGCTGATTTCCACCATCCAAATTGGCTTGGGATCGTTGTTGAGCAACTTGGTCGCGCCTTGCAACATCGACAGCTCGGCACCTTCGACATCGACCAGCAGCATACAGCGCGTGTTGCGAAATCTTTGTCCGCAGACAGTATCCAACGTCGAAATCGGAACTTGCAGCGCCTCGTCGGCAGACTGCCCCGCCCAGCCTTCGACGAGCGATGCTGCCGTGCCGCCACCGTAGATGTCGATAACGCCGATTCGATTGCCCAAGGCCAGTGGAAAAATCTCAATCGCCTCGCTCCACTGGTTCAATTCCATGTTCCGCATCAGTGCCCGCAAGTTGGCTGGCAGCGGCTCAAAGGCAACAACTTGCTTGCCCATCTCCAGTGCAATGCAACAGTAGTAGCCTATGTTGGCTCCGACATTGATCAGCACATCCACTTCAGGTAGCAATTGCTGTACAACTTGAGTTTCCGTGGTCTCGAATTCTCCGGTTTGCATCGCTTCGTTGCCGGCCAACCAGAAGCCCAGGGGTGTTCGACTTGGCGGACGCTTTAACAACCGGCTATCACGGTAAGCCCGATAGGCGGCATACAGGCGTGGAAAGCGTTTCAGAATCCGCTTGGTGGACATCAGGTACTTGGGTCCTTCGCCGTAAGAATAGATATGTGCCTTGGCGATGATGCGATCTAGCGCACGTGGCGTCACCGTGCCGCCGGTCCGCTGTGCCGCCATTGCAGCTCAAAGGTTGTCAATCTCGCCGCGCAGTTTTTGCATTCCGCGAAAAATCAGACCGGCGATTGCCTCGGGTGATTTGTCGAGCTGCTCACCGATGTCAGCCAAAGTCGCTGAGTGCCAGTACTTCAGGATAATGGCCTGCCTTTGGTCGGTGGTCAGCTTGAGCATCGCTTTGGACAGTCGGTCGGCTCGTTCATGACGGTGCAGCGCCGCGCTGGGAGAGGATCCGTCGGCGCTCAACAGGTTGGCCAGCTGCAGTGAGGACTGTTCGACGGCCTGAATCGACTGCTCACGCGACACGTCGCGACGCTGCCTGGAGTAGTC
>JANQOL010000321.1 GCA_028289675.1 Pirellulaceae bacterium | reverse complement strand
GCATCGGTCAGGGAATTCGGCTGAGCGGCGACAACAACGTTAGCGTGCCCGTCGGGGGTGACTTCTCTCGTCACCAACCATTTACGATTTCGCTGTGGGTGCGGCCTCCGGAGCGCCTGCAGCGAGCTGTCGTGTTGCATCGGTCGAGGGCTTGGACGGACTCTGCCAGTCGAGGCTACGAGTTGCTGATCGAGAATGGCCGGCTGAGTGCGGCTCTGATCCATTTTTGGCCGGGCAACGCACTTCGCGTTTACGCCGAAGACGAACTGCCCCTTGATCGTTGGACTCAGGTGACCTTTCGCTATGACGGCAGCAGCCGCGCTCAGGGTCTGCAGTTGTTTATGGACGGCGACCCAGTCCAAACAAGTGTGGTTCGCGACCAGTTGACCAAGCACATCAAGGGATCGGACGGCTTTCCGGGCGGTGACGCGGATCGACTAACGATCGGTCAGCGATTTCGCGACGTTGGCTTCAAGCAAGGTCTAGTCGACGAACTGCGGATCTATGACAAGCGGCTAAGTCGATTGGAAATCAAGGCGATCTATTTACAGGATGCTTTGCCGGACAACTTGCCGGAGTACTTGCACAACGTTTCCGAAGCCGACTTGCAAGAGTTCTTTGTGCGGCAACAAGAGGAGTTTGTCAGTCTCTCAGACCAACTGCGGCAGCTGCGCGTCGAGCGAGCGAGTGTCGGCGACTCCATCCCTGAAATCATGGTGATGCGTGAGCAACCTGTTCCAAGGGACACTTACGTGCTGATTCGCGGCGCCTATGACGCGCCGGGCGAACAAGTCCAACCTGCGGCACTTGCGGAGATCTTTCCGCGAGATCTGGGACACCAGCCGACCAGGCGCGAGTTGGCTCAGTGGCTGGTTGATCCGGCGCATCCGTTGACGGCGCGGGTCGCCGTCAATCGGTTCTGGCAGTCCATTTTTGGGCGCGGACTGGTGGCCACCTCCGAGGATTTTGGTCTTCAGGGTAGCCTGCCTACGCATCCTCAGTTGTTGGATTGGCTGGCTTCGGATTTCATTCGCCACGGCTGGGACGTCAAGCGGCTGTTGAAGACCATTGTCATGTCCAACACCTACAGGCAGCGGTCGGATCCCTCGGCGGAATCGCTGGAACAAGATCCGGAGAACCTGTGGCTGGCGCGTGGCCCTGCGGTGCGATTGCCCGCCGAGATGATTCGAGACGCCGCTCTCTCGGCTAGCGGCCTGTTAGTTGAGCAGTTGGGAGGGCCACCCGCAAAGCCCTTCCAACCGGCGGGCCTGTGGAAAGAGAAGTCGGGCAAGGTGTATCAGCGCGACGTGGGGGCGGGCAGCCATCGGCGCAGCCTGTACACGTACTGGAAAAGGACTTCGCCACCGCCTTCGATGATGACCTTGGACGCGAGCAACCGCGAGGTCTGTGTGGTGCGTCGCCAAGTGACCATGACTCCGCTGCAAATGCTAGTGCTGTTGAATGATCCGCAATACGTTGAAGCTGCCAAGGCGCTGGCGGAACGCTCCATGCTCCAAGCGTCGCAGCCTACCGAACAATTGACGTACCTATTCCAAAGCTTGGTGACGCGAGCACCGACAGATGCGGAGTTGGAAGTGCTCTTCGAGCTGTACCGGCAGCAACACGCTGACTTTAGAGCGGCCCCTGATCAGGCGCGGCAGTTGCTGCAAGTTGGAGATCATGAGCCAAAACAAGAGCTAGACGAGGCAGCCTTGGCGGCCCTGACGGTGGTCGCCGAAGGTCTGATGAGTTTTGATGAAACTGTTATGAAAAGATAATCGCATGTCACATGCTGCCTATCATCAACACCTTACGCGGCGACACTTCTTTGGCCGCTCCAGTTTGGGCCTAGGAACGGCTGCATGTGCCGGCTTGTTTGCGCCTGAACTGGCTGCAGCCACCGAAGTAGAGAATCCGGGGCTGGGGGGCACTTTACAGTTCTATCATCATGCGCCGCGAGCCAAACGGATTGTCTATCTGTTTATGAGTGGCGGTCCATCGCAAATGGACTTGTTCGATTACAAGCCTCAACTGACAAAGCACAACGGGCGGGAGTTGCCGGCCTCGGTGCGGATGGGGCAGCGGCTAACGGGCATGTCGGGCAACCAGGCCTCATTGCCCATTGCTGGCACCAAATTTAAGTTTCAGCAGCACGGCGACAGTGGGGCTTGGGTCAGTGAGTTAATGCCGCATGTGGCCGGTATTGCCGACGATCTGTGTTTCATCAAGTCGTTGCATACCGAGGCCATCAACCACGATCCGGCCATCACGTTCATCCAAACGGGATCTCAAATTGCGGGCCGACCTTCCCTGGGCGCATGGTTGGATTATGGGCTTGGATCCACCAACGAGAACCTGCCATCCTTCTGTGTGCTCATCACAAAAAACAAGGGCGGTCAGCCGCTTTATTCACGCTTGTGGGGCAGCGGATTCCTGCCCGCCAACCACCAGGGCGTTCAATTTCGCTCGGGCAAGGATCCAGTGCTGTACCTGAACAATCCTCCTGGTGTTTCACGGCAGCGCCGCCGGGACATGCTGGACAAAATTAACGAATTGCATCGTTTAGAATATGCGCGGCGTTTGGATCCATTGATCGAGTCGCGCATCGCGCAGAGTGAAATGGCATTCCGAATGCAAGCCTCCATTCCGGAAGTGGCCAACATCCAGGACGAACCTCAACACGTACTGGATTTGTATGGTCCCGACGCCACCAATCCAGGCTCATTCGCCGCCAACTGTTTGTTGGCCCGGCGATTGTTGGAACGCGACGTGCGGTGCGTTCAGCTATTTCACAAGGGCTGGGATCAGCATGGGAATCTGCCAGGTGGGATCACGCGCCAGTGCCAAGAGGTCGATCAGGCCTCGGCCGCGCTCGTGACCGATCTCAAACGCCGTGGGTTGCTGGACGATACGCTAGTGGTCTGGGGAGGAGAATTTGGTAGGACCGCATATAGCCAAGGCAAACTGACGGCTACCAATTATGGGCGCGACCACCATCCGCGTTGCTTTACGATGTGGTTGGCCGGCGGTGGAATTCGTAGCGGCATGTCCCTGGGTCAGACGGACGAGTACAGCTACAATATCGTTGAACGACCGATCGCAGTGCATGACCTGAACGCCACGTTGCTGCATCTGTTGGGAATTGACCACGAGCGTTTGGTTTTCCGCTACCAAGGAAGACGCTACCGGTTGACAGACGTACACGGCGAACTGGTGCGGGACATCGTGGCCTAGCTGCCAATCGGTTGTCAACGATTGTACTGTCGCAATGCACCCGTGGCTCGACGGCGCTCACGCTTGTCTAAAGCACATTTGCGCGGCCGATCGGCTGCCAGGTAGGAGACCCAGTAATGGCCAAGAACGTACTCGGAACCGAGTTGGAGACTTGCAGCACAAGTCCGATGACCGGGTTTTACCGGGACGGTTGCTGCAACACCGGTGCAGAGGACGCAGGTATGCACACGGTATGCGCCGAAATGACCACGGACTTCCTGCGCTTCTCAAAACTCAAGGGAAACGACCTGTCGACACCCAACCCGGCTTACGAGTTTCCGGGTTTGCAAGAGGGCGATCGCTGGTGCCTCTGTGTGCTGCGTTGGAAAGAGGCGTTCGAAGCGGGCATGGCGCCGCTGGTCAATTTGAAGGCGACTCACATTTCAGCCCTCGAATTCTTGGATTTGGACGACCTACGTGATTTAGCAACGGGCGACTCTTTGGACGACTGAATCGGCGAGCATCATGTAGAAGTCAATGAATGCACAGGTCCATCGAGCGAAATAATAACGTTAGACTTAACCGAATCGCGTCCAAATACCAAAGTCTCCATGAACGCGTCGTTGCCGCGGCGCGTAGATTCGGCAGCATGTGTCAAATCTGGGAACCGATTAGGATTCATCAACGTCTTTCCCCCTGAGCAGCCATGCTGGCCGAAGACCGACAGGCAATCACGAAGGTTTTGGACGGTGATTCTTCCGCCTACGCCGAATTGGTGGAGCGCTATCAATACCGGTTGTTGGGCCTGTTGACGCACGCCTGTGGCAGCCGCGAATTGGCAGAGGATATTGCTCAAGAAGCATTTGCCCGCGCCTATCAAAAATTGAACCTGTTTTCTGGGGAGTCCCAGTTTTATACGTGGCTGGCCAGGATTGCCATGAATTTGCTGGCCAGTGATCGACGCAAGAAACGGCTGGAAAACCAAGGGCAGCGAGAGGGTTTTGAAATGGCCCTGGATTCCGTGGGCAACGAGCATCAGCCTGATGAACAATTGCAGCAGCAGGAGACGCAGCACTACGTGCAGCAAGCCATTGCGATGCTCGATCAAGAACGCCGTACCGTGTTGCTGCTAAGAGATTTTGACGGCATGGACTACGAAGCCATCGCCCAGACGCTGGAGGTTCCGGTAGGCACCGTTCGCAGCCGCTTGCATCGCGCCCGGCTGGAGTTGAAGTCCATTTTGCAGCAGCAAGCCGTGAGACTCGGATTTAGTTGATATGACGGAAGCAGGTAGAACACCGAGCGGCTCCGAGCCGGAATTTCAAGAAGAGTGGTTGTCTGCTTTTCTCGACGACGAATTGTCGCCCGAACAAAGGGTGATCGTGCAACAGCGCTTGGATAGCGACGCGTCGACACGGGCACTCCTGGAAGATTTGCGCAAGGTACGAGAGTTGGTTGGTGAATTGCCGCAGTGGGATGGTCCTGGAAG
>JANQOL010000311.1 GCA_028289675.1 Pirellulaceae bacterium | reverse complement strand
GCGGGCTGCAATGGGTGTCAGCGCGACGATCAGCAATTGACGCGTGAAGAGTTGGAGCAGCGGGCTCGGGAGCAGCGAGAGTCGCTGGAACTGTCGTCGCTGGTGTCTCTACCGGCCGATAGTGAGGCCAAGATCTTCATCGCGAAACCCGGACACTGGCATCAGACCCAGCAAAAGTTCAAGTCCAACCGCGAAAACATGCAAGTCGTCGCCGTCGGCAGCGTGGCTCGCGGCACGGAGCAAGCTACGGTGCCGGGCACCAATATCGTTAACGAGTTTACGCGTCGAACGAGCTTGCCCAAAGGACAAACCAAAACGGTTGACTTGCAGTACTTTATTCCTTCATCCGGCATGGTCGACAACGATCCGCTGTCCGGCAAGTCGACTCAGCTGCGGATGCGGACCGAGTTGCTCAGTTGGCCGCTGATGACGCCGATCTTGCAAGCGCCCAGCATTATGCCGGCCAAGGAGTTGAAGGCCCACGAGTTTCAGTTGATTGCGATGGGCCCGCAAGCGCTAGCCTACGAATACTTGACCGTATTGGATGCCGTGTACTGGCGCTCTGAAGAATTCGCGCAGGAAGAACGGACACGCAGCTACTACGTTACGTTGGTCAAACCCATCGACAACGCGTACGCCATCCCGGATTCGATGCTCAGCATGACTTCGATCGCGGTCTTGGTCTGGGATGATGTGTCTCCGGACGAGTTGTCGCAGCTACAACAACAAGCAGTTTTGGATTGGGTGCATTGGGGTGGGCAACTAATTGTCAGTGGACCCAGCAGCTGGTCGCGATTGCAGAATTCGTTCCTGTCTCCCTACTTGCCTGCTTCCTCGGCGGAAGTTGCCGAGTTTGTCACGGAAGATTTTGCGGAGATGTCTGCTACCTGGGTCGTCGATGATCGTGCGCGCAACGCCGTCCGCGAACCTTTGGAGATCATCGGCCCAGCCGTCGGCGGCCTCAAGTTTTCTTTGCGCGAAGACGGCCAGTGGTTGCCGGGAGCTGGAGAGCTGGTGGCCGAATCACAAGTGGGCCGCGGCCGTATTGTGCTAACCAGTTTTCCGATGCGCGAACCACGAGTCTATCGATGGAAGTACTTTTCCAGCTTCTTTTCGACGGGCCTGCTGCGAAGACATTCTCGTGAGTTTCGACGCAGTAAGTTGGATCGTTCGATCGCACAGTATTGGACAAGGCCGTTCGAGTCGTCACAGCGCGATCCACGCATGCACTCCGATGTGCGAATCCTGTCCAGGGATCTGACGAACACCGATCCGAGCCGATCCGCGACGATCGAGGATGCTGCACAACCAGAGTCGGACTATGGAAGCAAGCGGATGTCACCCGAGGAGCGAGCCATGGCAACGACCGTGGTTCCGCCGCGTAGCGTTCCCAGGTCCGAATCGATGATGTGGGGAGGTTCCGGAGCAGCTTGGAATGATTACTCCGGGCTGTCGTTCCAAGCCCTCAATGCGTTGAAGTCAGCTGCCGGCATCGAGTTACCGTCGCGAAAAACGATCCTGGTCTTGCTCGCCGGCTACCTAGCTTGTCTAGTGCCTCTGAATTGGTTGGTATTCCGCTTGATCGGGAGGTTGGAGCTGGCTTGGTTGGCGGCTCCCATCATGGCGTTGATTGGCGTGGCAGTAGTTACCAAGGTGGCGCGGCTGGACATAGGATTTGCACGGCGCACGACGGAGATTTCTTTGTTGGAACTGCATTCCGGGCATGACCGCGGCCACCTCACACAGTACTTGGCGTTGTACACCTCACTGTCGACAAACTACTCGATCGAGTTTCCCGAAACCGACAGCGTGGCGCTTCCACTAGGTGACCGATCGCGACAATTCCAGCGGGCTGGTGCGGAGGAGCGAACGCTGCGAACCAACTATGGACGGGCAGAGGGCGTCAACTTGGAACCGTTGACGGTTTACTCCAATTCCACCGAGATGTTGCATGCTGAGCAGATGGTGTCCATGCAAGGTGCGCTGCGGGTTGGGCGCCGGTCCGAGGACGGTACTGGGCCACTGGCTGTCAAGAACGACACCGGCTTGCCCCTACGGTCCGCGATGGTCGTGCGGCGCACGGAGACCGGCCAATTGGAGAAGGCTTGGATCGGCGACTTGCCATCGGCCCAATCCGCCAGTTTGACTTTTCGTCCCACGGATTGGAAGTCCATACATGGCGAGTGGGAAGAAGATCCGACCACGCAAAGTACAGCTCCAACGGTGCAAGTTGGGGCGGGTACCGAAGACGACGCGCTGTGGATTGGGGGCGTGTTGCATCAAATTGTGCGCACAACGCCGCTGGTAGCCGGCCAAATGCGTCTGATCGCGTATACCAACGAGCGTCCGACGTTGCTAAGTCTGTCGCCATCGGAAGACCAATTCGATGGGCGCTGTGTCATCGTGGCCCACTTGAGTCCGCCCACGTTAGGAGGCGTGACACCCGATAAGAACATTATGAGTCGCATGACATCGGACGCTGAAGCACCCGAAAATGCGGACGATAGTCAGGAAATCAAGGACAGTACGACCCCCAAGTAGTTGCGCATACTATTTGCTGAGCTGCCAAGCAACGTTGGCATCAGCTAGTGTCGCAATCAAGTACAACGCTCTGAAACGGCCGCTGGGCTTAGAAACTGAACTGAGCCCCAAGACCTCTGCAAGATCGTCACCCGGTTAGGACAAGTTCCCACATGATTGAACTGTTCGAGTTTGGAAAAGACTATGGAGACTTTACGGCTGTTCAGTCCTTGTCATTGAAGATCGAAGCCGGGGAAATGTTCGGCTTCATTGGGCCCAATGGTGCTGGCAAGAGTACGACGATCCGATATCTGGCCACGTTGTTGAAGGCTTCCCGCGGGGATGGCGTGGTCAACGGCATCAGTGTGAACCGCGATCCGATGGGGGTCCGCCGCAGCATCGGGTACATGCCGGACGACTTTGGTGTGTACGACGGCATGAAAGTCTGGGAGTTCTTGGACTTCTTTGCCGTGGCCTACAAGATTGGCCGCTCGCAACGCAAGCAGGTCATCATGGATGTCCTGGAGCTGTTGGATCTCGGCCACAAGCGGGATGATTTCGTCAACGGTTTGTCCCGAGGTATGAAACAGCGGTTGTGCCTGGCCAAGACTTTGGTGCACGATCCACCGGTACTGATCTTGGACGAACCAACCAGCGGTCTGGATCCTAGGGCGAGGATTGAAGTGAAAGCGCTGCTCAAAGAACTACGCCGGATGGGCAAGACGGTATTGATCAGCAGCCACATCTTGTCCGAGTTGGCGGACTGTTGTTCGTCCATCGGGATTATCGAACGTGGCCAGTTGCTGATGAGCGGGCCCATCGAAAGTGTCTATCGTCAAATTCGGCGAAATCGAGTGGTCGAGATTCGCTTCAATGACAAGGCTGAAGCAGGTATCTCCATCCTCCGATCTTGCCCAGAGCTGCGGGACATCGAGGTTGATGGCGCGCGAGTTGTGGTGGAATTGGAAGCCGACGACGAGGGGCTGGCCAACATCATGACGCGGCTCAATGAAGAGCAGATTCCCATGCGCAGTTTCAACGACAAGGAACCGACGTTGGAAGACGTATTCATGATGGTGACCAAGGGCCTGGTCACGTAGCTAGCGCGAGCCGGCCATTTGGCTTGCCTCATCAACACTGGTGGTTGCTCATGCTGTTGAACATAGGCCATAGGAAAAGTAAATGGGCTCTGGTAGTCAGCTGAGTTAGTGTTCCGTCTGGTGCGTGCAGGAGCATGCGACCGATTACGGGCACGAGCAATCTCGATGATCGGGTGCCAGCACGCATTGCTGCATATTCATGCGGCCTAATCTAGCTTTCCTCGCATCGCGGCACTGTGGACACAAGCCAACCAGTCCATCCCAGTCCCACAGATCCGCCGTCACCACCGCGTTGGGGTGACTTGCGTATCTTTCCAATACGAGTTCGAGGGATGCGGCCAGCGGCGGCTGAAATTGTCCGCGCCGCTGCAATTCTTCGATCGCGCCATTGCCGCTACGAACCGGAATGATGCTCACGTGTCGGCAACCGTGGTCGACGGCATAGTCAATTGATCTTGAGCACCAGTCAACACCTTCGCTCTCCGACAATCCGGGCGGGCGCAGCAGCACAAAGGCGCGAATGTCGATTTGCCGCTGCTGCAGCCAATGACAGGCTTTTGCGAAATCGTCGAGCTGCATGTTTTTGTTCAGTGCGGGTAGCACTTCGGGATGGATGGTTTCCAGCCCCATGGCAATTTCCAAGCGTCCAGGCAGTGATTCTGAAAACCGCTCGATTTCCGGCGTTAGCAGGCGTGGGTGATTCTCTACGATGATGCGGCGAAACGGATGAAGCAGCTGAGCCAAGCGGGGCAGGTCGGCGGTGGGGACGTTTACGGGCGCAAAGAAGTTGGACGCATTGTAGAGTTTGATCCAAGGTGCCTGGGAGCACTGGTCCAAGGCGGATTCCAACTGGGCTGGGAGTGCTCCAATGGGCGTCGGGACCGAGTGCGTCGACTTCCATAAATCACACATCAAACATCGAAACGGACACTCACTCCCACGCAACAGCACAGTCAGTACATCGACAGATTCGCCTCCTGGGGTGCTGGCTTCACGCTCAATGAGCGTGTCCAACGGGCCCGTTCCCGGTTGTGGCCGCTCGACAGTTGGGCGCAGTGCAACGATCTGTTGGCTGTTGAGAAGTTCCATCTCCGGTTCGTCCAGAAGTCATTGATTGCCGGTGGTGAGTACCGGATAATGGTTGCAGCGACCCGACCAAAGTGTGCGCCAAACAGGCTGCAGGCGTATTTTACGTTTCTGTGGTGACGGATTTCGAGGGTACTGGTGGCCAATTCATGAGGAATCTACTTTCGCACAGCGAGCTGCTGGCTGAACCGTTGCAGGCGCTGTCTCATTTGCTGTGCCCACCC
>JANQOL010000453.1 GCA_028289675.1 Pirellulaceae bacterium | reverse complement strand
CGGACGGTGGTGATCCCACTCAAGGTGCTGACGCGAACATCTCGATTTCAAACGTCAACGTCACGTTTGGTGCGGTTCTCGACGGCATCCGGGGTATTTCGGTTCGCAGCGGCGACGGCACCGTTACGCTTTCGGGTAACGTGATCGACTTGAATAACAGCACGAACAGTGATGGTATCTTTGTCGAGGGCAACAACCCGAATCCAGAGCCAGGTGCTGAAGATCCGATCGACGCCAACAACCTGTTCCTCGGTGTTGGCCAATCGACCGGCAACCAAGTGCTCAACTTCGGTGGTGTCGGAACCAACGTGATTCAGTTCAACAACGGCAACAACATCGAAGGTGATATCGAGGCAAACGGAACGACGAACAACCCATAATCGTCACGGTTGAAATAGTCGTTACCGTTGAAAGCGGAAGAGTTCCAACAGCCCGGCTACTGCTAGTAGCTGGGCTGTTTTTTTGGTAACGACCGATTCGCGGAACAAGCTACCCTTGGGAGGCGTTGTAGAGCTTGCTGAGATCGGCGAAGTAGCTGGGGCTTAGCTCAGCGATTAGGGCACTTTGGCTGAGCGTACCCCTTGTCCACAGATAGAAGCTTCCATCTTCAGTAATAAAGTACCACTGACCACCGTTGCCCTGCAGCCACTTGGCATTCCAGCCTTGCCAGTTCAACCGCTCGTCTCCGTCAAACGTCAGTCCCAGTTGACTGTCCAGGTCTGCCGCGAGTTGCGAAAACTCGTCTGTCGTGTTGGAGCCACCTGACGAACTGCCAGAACCGGAGCCGCCCGAGCCAGAACCGGTTCCACCCGAGCCAGCGCCCGTACCACCAGAGCCCGAGCCAGAATCCGTACCGGAGGAGCCACTTGAATCCGAACTACCGGTCCCTGAGCCGCTGGTTCCAGAGCCATTCGAACCTGAGTCACCTGAGCCAGAGCCATTCGAGCCTGAGTCACTCGAACCTGAACCGCTCGTTCCTGAGCCAGAGCTGCCAGAACCAGATGTACCTGATCCCGAGGTATCAGAGTTCGAGTTGCTAGAGCTTGAACTGCTTCCGCTGGAACTACTAACAACGTTTGGACTCAGGTTGCTGAAAGTCTGTTCAGGAATCTGTGCGCTGGCAATCAGGCCGGTATCGGCATGGAAACTACCGTCCAATTGTGCGAGTTTTTCGCTACCGCTTAGGTCGGCATTGCCGTTCCATCGGTAGAACGAACCATCGGGGGTAATGAAATACCACATGCCGTTGGCGGCCTTCAGCCATTTTTCATTCCAACCACCCCAGTCTTGGAAGTCAGAGCTGGCGTGCCGCAAGTCAAGCTGCTGATCCAAATCGTACGCGACATTGGCCAGTGTGTTTTCCAAACTTGCGGGCGACGACGTGTCGAACAGCAGATTGGTATCATCATAGAAAGTTGTATACAACTTCGTGACAATGGTGCTTACAGTCAAGTCCTTTCCACCCACCCAGCGATAAAGTGTTCCATCCGGAGTGATGAAATACCATTGATCGCTATCACTCTGTATCCACTTTTCGTTCAACCCACCCCAATTCAGATGGTTGTTTTCGGTGCGTTTGAAACCATATTGTTGCTGCAAGTCATAACCATGTTGCTGCACCGCGTGATGCAAATTGGCGGTGTCAGAGAAATGATCGGCACTCAGTTGCGCGATAAGCGTACGGTTCGTTATCTCTCCACCGTCCCAACGATAGAGCGTTCCGTCAGGTACGATGTAGTACCAGTCATTGCCTTCGCTGTGGAGCCACTTTTCGCCCAAGCCGCCGGCGTTCAAGTGATCGCTGCCGGTATACTGGAACTGAATTTGCAGATCCAACTGAATCGCCAGATGATTGGTTGCATCGGCTAACCGGGTCATGTCGTCGTAGAATGTGCGATCCAGTTTTGCAACGTCAACGCTATTCGCCAAATTACTGTCCCCATTGGTCCAGCGGTACAGCGTTCCATCTGGCACAATAAAGTACCACTGGCCGTTTTCAGCTCTGATCCATTTCTCTTCTAGCCCGCCCCAATCGAAAAAGTCCGTGCCAGTGAGGTATAGTCCGAGTGACTGGTCCAATTCCGCCGCCAGCTTTTGCGGTTCGAGTGAACCTGTGACCGTTGTCGTGGTTGGCGGTTCGGGACGGTCCGCGTCATATAATCTGCTCGTGTCGGCATAGTAAGTTTCGTCGAGCATCGCGAGCTTGGTGCTCGTACTTAAGTCACGATCGCCACCCCACTGATAAAACCCGCCGTCTTCTGTGATAAAGTACCAATCGCCGTTGGCGGCGGTCATCCACTTTTCGTTCCACCCACCCGTATTTTGATGGTCGCTACCGGTGTGGCTCAAACTCAGATTTCGATCAAGGTTCAAAGCGGTTTCCGCGACCGACCCATCGGACGGCACGACCGCTTCACCAACCATCCGCCGTGCTCCAACGCCAATGATATCGGTCATCAAGATGCTGTTGGAGCCGGTAAACGAAATATCATGCAATCCCAAGACGTGGCCAAATTCATGCATCACAACTGTTAGCAGATCAATGCCTTGAGCCGCACTGCCGGCCGTTGCGATGTATTCTGTACCGCCGACGAACTGCTGGAATTCGACGTCGTTGTCGAGCGTATTGTCGACGAACCATCCCCAGCCCGCGGCCGTCGCATCGATCAATACTCCGCTGGCTGTATAAATTCCCAAAACGCCAGGCAGCAGATCCGCCGCCGAGACTGTCGTCGCGCGAAGTAGGTTCACCTGGGAACTAGCCAAGCCGCTTGCGGCCCAACGCTCAACCGCGGCGTCGGCAATTGCACCTAAGACTCCCGCGGCAATCGCGTTCGCTCCAGGACCTTCGCCGCCGGCGGCTTCGATTGCTAGATTCACATTGATGTTGAACGTGGCAGCCGTGGTATTGCCGTCGCCGTCGGTGACTGAGAAGTCAAAACTGTCGGAAGGCGTGTTGGTGCCGTCGTGTTGGTAGGATACGAGGTTGTTTTCAATATCCAGTTGCGTAAACGTGTTGGTTGGGACACCAGAAAGAAGGACCGTTCCGTTTGTCGCGGGGCTGGTGACCGTGTAGACCAGCTCGTTTGATGAATTGTCGAAGTGACTGGCCAGCAGCAACGAGCTATCGATCGTGGCCGTGTCGCCTTCGCCGAGCGTTAGCGGACGGTTGGTCTGCAAAATATTGAATTCAATACGATAGTCTTCGACTTCGCCGTCGGAAGCGGCGCCAGTGATATCCAGATTCGGTTGGGTGCTGACACGGGCCCGGGCGAACACATCTTCGCCATTTGCAAACGCGTCGGGGATGGTAAACCTCAACCTAGTCGTAAACGAACCTACAAAGCCGGCACTTCCACCGCCAATCGATCGCAGGCTGACCGAGTTGGTGTCATCACCCGGTTGCGCGATCAGCGTACCTTCCTCGGCTCCCGTTTCGGCATCGATGACCGTTAACGTGCGATCTGAGTTCGAGATGTAGATCTGGTTCCCCAGCACCGCGGTTCCCAGATGCGCGTCCATACCGTGAATAATGGTGCGGTTGGTATCGATGACACCCGTGGTTGGGTCAATGAAAAGGATCCTGTCGGCTTCACTGCCTATCAAAAAGTCTTGTCCGTTTAGGTTGATCGCCGCCAAGCCACCCTTGAGTTCCACTTCAACCCCGTTTTCAGTCGGGATGATCGGATCGATCGCCGCGGTTGAAAGATCCTGGTCGACGATTGTCGCCCCGTCAAAGACAAAGATGCCGTCATTGTTTTGCTCTTGAATGTAAATGAGACCATTCAAGGCGGCGAGTCCGTCGTAGATGTTCTGTGCGTCCAACCCAAAGGTAGCTGTGAGGTCAAACGAGTTGAGGACCGCTCCCGTGTCTGGATCCATTTGGTAGAGGATGTCTTGTAAACCGCCCGTCCCTTCGATGAACCAGAGATTCGTCCCGTCGTACTCAACTCCGTTTTCAATTGCCATGTTCTGGTCGGGAATCGGATCGAGCGTGTTAATCACCATGCCCGATACCGGATCGATTTCTACAAATTCACCGTGCAATCCCTGGTCATCGTCGAAGTCGATGTTGACTCCAAACAAGCGATGCGTGATCGCCGTGATATCGACGTCCTGCAAGATATGCTCGTCATCGCCCTGGCCGTTATCCGGCGATTCAAATACGCCGTCGTCGTCAAGGTCAAACCAGAGGTTAAAGAAACCGTCTGATCGTGAAAGGGTTACTTCTATATCGACGGTAGCGTCTTCGGTTGTTGTATTGTCGCCGTCGCTAGGCACAACTCTGAAGCGAACGCCGTCTTCATCGTCAAAGAAGCCGTTCGCAGCCACAGCGCCGCCGTTGGTGTCATCGCCCAAAGCGTCTGTGCTGCTATTTGGATTCGTACCCGGAGGGTCGTTGTTGTCGCCATCGACCCTGGTGCCCAAAATTGGTCCAGTTCCGGTGATGTCGTGCCGCGCCGGATCATCGTTTGGATCCCCAAAGCTTGTCGGG